>NZ_JAAAYH010000407.1:0-8185 GCF_018035285.1 Streptomyces sp. MK37H
CCGCGTGCCAGAGGCGGTTGATGGGGACCTCGCCCGCTACCGCCACCGTCGCCGAGTGGAGCAGGTCGCTGACCCCGGGGCCCACGAAGGTGACGCCGATCAGGTGGCCCCGGTCCAGGTCGACGACCATGCGGGCGCGGCCGCGGTAGCCGTCCGCGTAGAGGACCGCGCCCTCGACCTGGCCCATGTCGTAGTCGACGACGCGGATGTTGCGGCCCTCGGACTCGGCCTGCTCCGCGGTGAGCCCGACCGCGGCGACCTCCGGGTCGGTGAAGACGACCTGCGGTACGGCCGCCTCGTCCGCGGTTGTCGCGTACTCGCCCCAGCGGCCCGTGTCCAGCCGCTCGACGCCCCCAGCGCGTGCCCCGATCGCCGCGCCCGCGATGCGCGCCTGGTATTTGCCCTGGTGGGTGAGGAGCGCTCGGTGGTTGACGTCGCCCGCCGCGTACAGCCAGCCGTCGGGGACGTCCGTCACGCGGCAGGTCTCGTCGACGGTCAGCCAGCCGCCCGGTTCGAGCCCCACCGTCTCCAGGCCCACGTCCGCGGTGTGCGGGGCGCGCCCGGTGGCGAAGAGCACCTCGTCCGCCTCGAGCCGTTCCCCGCTCTCCAGGGTCACCGTGACCGGTCCCGCCACCCCGCCCGGCCGGGCGAGGCCCTTCACCGACGCACCGGTGCGGATCTCGGCCCCGGCCTCCCTCAGCGTCTCGGCGACCAGCTCGCCCGCGAACGGCTCGATCCGGTTCAGCAGCCCGGAGCCGCGTACCAGCACGGTGACGCGCGAGCCGAGGCCGCACCAGGCCGTGGCCATCTCGGCGGCCACCACACCACCGCCCACGATGATCAGTCGGTCCGGCACGGTGGCGGAGCTGGTGGCCTCCCGGCTGGTCCAGGGCCGGGCCTCGGCGATCCCGGGCATGTCGGGCAGCGCGGCCCGGGTGCCGGTGCAGACGGCCACGGCGTGGCGGGCGGTGAGGGTCCGTTCCTCGCCACCGGATCCGTCCGGCGGCGTCACCGCGACCCGCCGCGGCCCGACCAACCGCCCATGGCCGCGCACCAGATCGATCCCGGCCGACTCCAGCCAGGTGAGCGCGCCGTCGTCCTCCCAGTTGCCGACCTGCTTGTCTCGGTGGGCGAAGACCTCGGCGGCCACCAGCGACCCTCCGACCGCCTCCCGCAGCCCCGGCACCTGGCGTGCCTCGGCCCGCGCGAGCACCGGGCGCAACAGCGACTTACTGGGGACGCAGGCCCAGTACGAACACTCACCACCGACCAGCTCACGCTCCACGATCACCGTGGAGAGCCCGGCCGCGCGGGTTCGGTCGGCCAGATTCTCACCGACCGGGCCCGCGCCCAGCACGATGACGTCGTACTCGTCCGTGGCCTGATTCATCGCAACCCGCTCTCTCGCTCGTATCACCGTCGCAGGGCCTCCGGGGCCTCGCAGGGTCATCGTGGCGTCGAGTTACCGTGCACAGCCACCCCAATCGGCGTTTCGGCCGAGCGCTCCCGGCACCGGGAGGCCCTGCCCCGCATCGGAAGGCCCTGCCCCGCGTCGGAAGGCCCTGCCCCGCGTCCCCTGCGCACGGGTCCCGGCCGCGCGACAGTGATCGCATGACTGTTTTCACCGAACCCGAGGCCGACTACCTCAGATCGCAGCGGATCGGCCGGCTGGCCACCGTGGACGCGCAGGGCCAGCCGCAGGCGAACCCGGTGGCGTTCTTCCTCAACGAGGACGGCACGGTCGACATCGGCGGCTACGCAATGGGCAGGACGAAGAAGTGGCGTAACACCGGGACGAATCCGAGGGTGGCGCTGGTCGTCGACAGCCTGGTGAGCGAGCAGCCGTGGATGGTGTGCGGGGTGGAGATCCGCGGCGAGGCGGAACGGCGCACGGGGCCGCATGACCTCGGCGCCCATCTGAGCGACGAGGTCATCCGGATCCATCCGCGCTGGGTGTACAGCTGGGGCCTGGAGGACGTGCCCGGGGCCAAGACCCGGAGCGTGGACTGACCGCGGCCGGTCTCGGTCGGCCCCCGGGCCGGGCCGGCCGGGCACGGTGGCCCCCCGGCCGGACCGGACAGGCACGGTGACCCCCAGGCCGGACCGGACAGGCACGGTGACCCCCAGGCCGGACCGGACAGCCACGGTGACCCCCAGGCCGGACCGGACAGCCACGGTGACCCCCAGGCCGGACCGGACAGCCACGGTGACCCCCAGGCCGGACCGGACAGCCACGGTGACCCCCAGGCCGGACCGGACAGGCACGGTGACCCCCGGCCGGACCGGACAGGCACAGTGACCCCCAGGCCGGGCCGGACGGGGCACGGCCCTACCCCACCGCCCCGGCCCGGCCCTGGGCGTACCGCTACCGCCCGCGCATCGGCCCCCGCTTGCGCTCCATCATGTGGCGGCCGAGCGCCTGCCGCTGCTTCCAGTCCCGCCGCAGCTCGGCGCGCAGCCGCGCGTCCGTACGGGCCGCGAGCCGCTCGTTCTCGCGGAGCAGCTTGCGATAGCTCTCCAGCCGCCGCTCCGGCAGCGAGCCGTCGTCGATCGCGGCGAGCACCGCGCACCCCGGCTCAACCTGGTGGGCGCAGTCGGGGAAGCGGCACCGCTCGGCGAGTTCCTCGATCTCGGCGAACGCCTGTGCGACACCGCCCTCGGCGTCCCACAGCCCCACCCCACGCAGCCCCGGGGTGTCGATCAGCACCCCGCCCGAGGGCAGGGGCAGCAGATCGCGGGTGGTCGTGGTGTGCCGCCCCTTGCCATCGCTGTCGCGGATCGCCCGTACGTCCTGAACGGCCTCGCCCACCAGCGCGTTCGCCAGCGTGGACTTGCCCGCGCCGGACTGGCCGAGCAGCACGGCGGTGCCGGAGGCGAGCAGGGCACCGAGCTCGTCCAGCCCCTCCCCCGTCGCGGAGCTGACCGGCAGCACCCGCACACCGGGCGCCGCCGTCTCGGTGTCGGACACCAGGTGGGCGAGGGTTTCCGGGTCGGGCACCAGATCGGCCTTGGTGAGGACGAGCAGCGGCTGGGCGCCGCTCTCCCAGGCCAGCGCGGTGAACCGCTCCACACGCCCCAGGTCGAGCTCGGCGGCGAGGGAGACGGCGATGACGGCGTGGTCGGCGTTGGCCGCCAGCACCTGGCCGTCCGAGCGCTTGGAGGAGGTGGACCGCACGAGGGCGGTACGGCGCGGCAGCAGCGTACGGACGTAACGCGGATCGCCCTCGGCGTCCACGGCGGTCCAGTCGCCGGTGCACACTATCCGCATCGGATCGCGCGGCGTCACCAGTTCGGTGTCGGCCCGGGCCAGGCCGCTCGGCGTGACCAGATCGCACTGGCCACGGTCCACCCGGATCACCCGGCCGGGCACCAGCCCCTGTGCGGCGTACGGGGTGAACGTCTCCGCCCAGCCGTCGTCCCAGCCATAGGCGGAGAGGGAGTACGGAGACGCGGAGTCAGAGGAGCCAGAGGAGCCAGAAGAGTCGGAAGAAGTGTTGAACACGGAGGAAACCCTTCGAAGGGCGGCCTCCGAAGAGGTGTCAGCCGGAGGCCGCAGGGGTGGAAATGAGGAACTCCTGAACGCGAGCGACGCTCGCCACCGAGACCGTCATCAATGTCCTCACCTCCTGCTTTCCTCAACGCGCGGCAACACGGGCCAACTCGGCCCGCACGGAACGGAGAAACCGTAGCGCGTCCCCGCCCGGGGCGCCATCCATTTTTCTTTCGCCGAAAACGAAGGGCCGCAATCAACCACCCTGTGACCAGGGGAACATGACCCGAGCAGCGGCTCCCGAACATGCTTGCGCACCCGCCGGACGCTGAGGTACCTTCGCGGCAGTTGATCTTTGTTTTCACGCGCGATAAACAGGTCAGGTCACCAGGTCACGGGGGAGTGTACCTAGTTGTCCACAGTCGCCGATTCGCCATGGCATCACGATGTCCATGATTCGGTAGCGGTCATCGGTTTCTCTTGTCGTTTACCGGGGGCCCGGACGCCCGAGGAATTCTGGCGTCTGCTCAGCGAGGGCGCGGACGCGGTCACTGCCGTACCGGAAGACCGATGGACCCCGCGTCAATCCGACGGCGGGTCCGGGGCCCGAGCCGATGCGGAAGCCGAAGCGGAAACCGAAGCGGGGACTGAATTCGGCGCCTTCCTCGACGAGGTCGACCACTTCGACGCCGACTTCTTCGGCATATCGCCGCGCGAGGCCGCCGCCATGGACCCCCAGCAGCGGCTGATGCTCGAACTGGGCTGGGAAACCCTGGAGGACGCGGGCCTCACACCGGCCCGGCTCGCCCAAGGGCGGACGGGGGTGTTCGTCGGCGCCATCAACGACGACTACGCCACGCTGCTGCGGCGGCACGGCGGCGACTCCGCGGTCACCCATCACACCCTGACCGGCCTCCAGCGCGGCATGATCGCCAACCGGCTCTCCTATCTGCTGGGCACCCGCGGCCCCAGCATGGTGGTGGACTCGGGCCAGTCGTCCTCGCTGGTCGCGGTGCACACGGCCTGCCAGAGCCTGCGCAACGGCGAATGCGACACCGCGCTCGCGGGCGGGGTCCACCTCAATCTCGCGTACGACGGCGCGCTGAGCGCCGCACGCTTCGGCGGGCTCTCCCCCGACGGCACGTGCTACACCTTCGACGCCCGGGCCAACGGCTTCGTCCGCGGCGAGGGCGGCGGTCTGGTGCTGCTCAAACCCCTCGCCCGCGCGCTCGCCGACGGCGACCGGATCCATGGAGTGCTGCGCGGCGCCGCGGTCAACAATGACGGCGGCGGGGACAGCCTCACCACCCCCAGCCGGACCGCCCAGGCGGAGGTGGTGCGCCGGGCGTACGCCGCGGCCGGGGTCGGCCCCGACGAGGTGCAGTACGTCGAACTGCACGGCACCGGCACGCCCGTCGGCGACCCCATCGAGGCGGCGGCGCTGGCCGAGGCGATCGGCGCCGCGCGGGCGAAGGACCGGCCGCTGCTGGTGGGGTCCGCCAAGACGAACGTGGGCCACCTGGAAGGGGCCGCGGGGATCACTGGCCTGATCAAGGTCCTGCTCTCCCTGAAGGCGGCGCATCTCCCGCCGAGCCTCAACTTCCGCTCCCCCAACCGCGCGATTCCGCTGGAGGAGTGGAATCTGCGGGTGCAGACCGAGCTGTCGGCGTGGCCGCGCCCGGATGCGCCGCTGATCGCCGGGGTGTCGTCCTTCGGCGTCGGCGGGACCAATGCCCATGTCGTCGTGGAGCAGGCTCCGGCGGTCTCACTCGCCACGAGTGCGGCCGAAAGCGTCGCGGGCGCGTGGGGTGGTGAGGTGCTGCCGTGGGTGATCTCGGGGCGCACGGCGATCGGGCTGCGGGCGCAGGCCGCCCGGTTGAGGTCGTTCGCGACGGACTGTTCGGCGGACGGCTTGGCGGACGGCTCGGCGGACGGCGATGTCTCCGCCGCCGACATCGGATGGTCGCTCGGCGAGCACCGGACGGCCCTGGAGCACCGTGCCGTGGTGGTGGCCGGGGACCGCGACGGATTTCTGGCCGGGCTGGACGCGCTGGCCTCCGGTGAGCCCTCCGCCCATGTGGTCAACGGGGTGGCCGGCGAGTCGGCCGGCGGTCCGGTGTTCGTCTTCCCGGGGCAGGGCTCGCAGTGGGTGGGCATGGCCGCCGAACTGCTCGACGCCTCCCCGGTGTTCGCCGAATCCATCGACCGCTGTGCCCAGGCCCTGGCCCCGCACACCAACTGGGACCTCCTCGACGTACTGCGGGAGACCGAGGACGGCGCCGCGCTGGAGCGCGCGGAGGTGCTGCAGCCCGCGCTCTGGGCCGTGATGGTCTCGCTGACGCGGGTGTGGCGTTCGCTCGGCGTCGTCCCGTCAGCCGTCGTGGGCCACTCCCAGGGCGAGATCGCGGCCGCGTGCGTGGCCGGAGCGCTGTCGCTGGAGGACGGTGCCCGGCTGATCGCCGTACGCAGCCGGCTCGCGGGGGCGCTGATCGGCCGAGGCGGTCTCGCGTCCATCGGCGCGTCGGAGGAGCGGGCGGCCGAGCTGCTCGCGGACCGGGACGACGTATGGATCGCCGCGGTCAACGGCCCCGGTGCGACGGTGGTCGGGGGCAGCCCGGAGGGGCTGGCCGAGGTCACGGCCGGGGCGGAGGCCGCCGGGCTGCGCCACCGCACGGTGACCACGGCCTATGCCTCGCACACCCCGCATGTCGAGGCGATCCGCGAGGAGTTCCTGCGGCGCGCGGCGCCGGTCGCGCCGCGCGCCGGGGACGTGCCGATGTACTCGACCGTCACCACCGCCCCCATCGCGGGCGAGGCACTGGACGCCGGGTACTGGTACCGCAACCTCCGCGAACAGGTCCGCTTCCACGACACCGTCCAGCACCTGATCGCCGATGGCAACTCCCTCTTCCTGGAGAGCAGTTCGCACCCCGTGCTCACCACCGCCGTCCAGGACACGGGCGGCCTCGCCGTCGGCACCCTGCGCCGGGGCGAGGGCGGCACGCAGCGGGTGCTGCTCTCGCTGGCCGAGCTGTGGGTGCGTGGAGCCGCCCCGGACTGGGCGCAGGTGTTCGCCGGGACCGGCGCCCGCCGGGCCGAGCTGCCCGGCCGTGCCTTCCACCGGCGGCGCCACTGGTTCGGCACCGTGGCGTCTCCGGCGGCCACCGCGGGTGCCGCGAGCCTTGATGTGGTTCATCAGGTGCGGGCCCAGGCCGCCGCCGTCCTCGGACATACGACGGTGGCCGAACTCGACACCGGACGGACCTTCAAGGACCTCGGCTTCGACTCGATCTCGCTCAGCGATCTGTGCAACCGCGTCAACGCCGCGCTGGGCACCCGCCTCTCCCCCGCCGCGCTCTTCAGTCACCCGACCCCGGCCAGGCTCGCGGAACACCTCAACGCCACCGCCGCCGGTCCGTCCTCCGCACCCACCCCGGAGGTCGCCACCGACGCCGACGAGCCGATCGCCATCATCGGGATGAGCTGCCGCCTCCCCGGTGGCGTGCGCTCCCCGGAGGACCTGTGGCGGCTGGTGGCGGACGGACGGGACGCCATCTCGCCGTTCCCGGACGACCGCGGCTGGGATCTGGAACGGCTGCACGGCACCGAGGGCGCCGGCAGCAGCTTCGCCCGGAGCGGTGGATTCATCGACGGGGCCACGGACTTCGACGCCCGCTTCTTCGGCATCTCCCCGCGCGAGGCCCTGGCGATGGACCCCCAGCAGCGGCTGCTGCTGGAGACCTCCTGGGAGTCGCTGGAACGGGCGGGCATCGCGCCCGACGCGCTGCGCGCCACCCGTACCGGCGTGTTCGTCGGCACCATGGACCAGGAGTACGGGCCACGGCTGCACGAGGCGCCGGAGGCGGTCGACGGCTATCTCCTCACCGGCAAGACCGCCAGTGTCGCCTCGGGCCGTATCGCCTATCTGCTCGGGCTCACCGGGCCCGCCATCACCCTGGACACCGCCTGCTCGTCATCGCTGGTGGCCCTGCATCTGGCAGTGCAGTCGCTGCGTCGGGGCGAGTCCTCGCTGGCCCTGGCCGGCGGGGTCACCGTCCTCAACACCCCGGGAATCTTCACCGAGTTCAGCCGTCAGGGCGGGCTGGCCCGCGACGGCCGGTGCAAGGCGTTCGCGGCCGGGGCCGATGGCACCGGAATGGCGGAGGGCGTCGGCATGCTGCTGGTGGAGCGACTGTCCGACGCCCGCCGCAACGGCCATCGGGTGCTCGGCGTGATCCGTGGCACGGCGGTCAACCAGGACGGCGCCTCCAACGGCCTCACCGCGCCCAACGGCCTCTCCCAGGAGCAGGTGGTCCGGCAGGCGCTGGCGGATGCGGGGCTGTCGGCGGCCGATGTGGATGTGATCGAGGCGCACGGCACGGGAACGGCGCTCGGCGACCCGATCGAGGCACAGGCGCTGCTCGCCACGTACGGCCAGGACCGGCCCGCCGACCGGCCCGCGCTGCTGGGGTCGGTGAAGTCCAACATCGGCCACACCCAGGCGGCGGCCGGAGTCGCGGGGGTCATCAAGGCGATCATGGCCATGCGCCACGGTGTCGTCCCCGCCACGCTGCATGTGGACGAGCCGACCCCGCATGTGGACTGGGCCTCCGGTGGTGTGGAGCTGGTGACGGAGGAGCGCCCGTGGCCGGAGGCCGGACGGGTGCGGCGGGCCGGAGTCTCGTCGTTCGGCAT
>NZ_JAAAYH010000408.1:0-8176 GCF_018035285.1 Streptomyces sp. MK37H
TGATGCCCGACGAACACTTCGACCGCATCGCCGACGACCTCATCGATCGTCCGCGCGCAGCCCGTCGCGTTCGCCGGGAAACGCACAGCGCGGTTCCCGGGGAACCGGCTCACCATGCGCCGGCGAGACCGCACCTGTGCGGAGCCGCCGCCGGCGATGGCGCGGACCGTGCCGCGAACACCGGCCGCCGATGTCCCGGCACTCGCCGACCGGCGCACGGCCCGCCGAGGAGCCGGTCGGCGTACGGACCGGTGGTGGTTCGCCACCTCGCACCGCAGACCGTATGACGCTCATCCGCGCCCGGGACGTCCGGGCGCACGCCGGAACCGCAGGAACCGCCCGAGCCGTCGTCTGTCCTCGCGCAGACGGCCTCGGTGCACACGACCGACTTGGGGCAGACGTGCCGGAACTTGTACTGCATGCCAATGGACGCACCTGGACCCTGGACGCGTCCCGGAGCTACACCATCGGGCGCGACCAGCAGGCCGACATCTCGTGCATCGACCGCCGAGTCTCCCGGCGGCACCTTGTGATCCGTTGTGACGGCGGGACGTGGGTCATCGAAGATCTCGGCAGCGCGAATGGCACGTTCGCCGAAGGGCGTCGTATCCAGCGGATCGAGATCGGCCACGGTTCGATCGTCCGGCTGGGAAACGTCTCCACCGGCATGCGGCTGGACTTCACCGGAGCCCCGGCGGCGGTGGGTGACGATCAGGTGCGTGCTGACGCTCAGGCACGCGCTGACGCTCAGGTACGTGCTGACGCTCGGATACGCGCGGGGCTGCCCCAGAGCGAGTCCCGTCCCAAGGCCCGGGGTGCCACGGATCGGGGGACGTCGGCGTCGGCCGCCGCCACACCCCCGGTGGTGCCTGGTCCCAGGGCGGGGGAGGCTCCGGGAGCCCCTGCGGGGGCGGCGGCAGCCCATGGCGACGACCTGTTCCGGCCCCTCCCCCACCACGCCGCATCCGACCTCACCCGTGCCGCGGCTCCCCGGACTCCCGTGGACACGGGGGACGTCCGGGACGCCCACCGGCCCGAAGGACCCGCAGCCGGTCCCCGTGGAGCCGCCGCGGCCCTTTCCATCGACCGGGACCCCTCGGGTGTCCACTCACTCGCCCTGGGACAACGGCTGCGTATCGGCCGCGCGCAGGACAACGAACTCGTGGTGGAGGGCCCGTATGTCTCCCGCCACCACGCGGAGTTCCAGCCCCTGCCCGGTGGCCGCTTCGAAATCGTCGACCTCGGCAGTCACAACGGCACCTACGTCAACGGGCAGCCCGTGGACCGCCAGGTCATCGGCCCGTACGACATCGTCGGAGTCGGCCACTCCACCTTCCGTCTCGCCGGAGACCGGCTGGAGGAGTTCGTCGACACCGGTGCGGTGTCCTTCACCGCCCGCAACCTGACGGTGACCGTCGGGGGCGGCAAGACCATCCTGGACGACGTCTCGTTCGGTGTCCCCGAGAAGTCGCTGGTCGCGGTGATCGGGCCGTCGGGCTCCGGGAAGTCCACCCTTCTGCGCGCACTCACCGGCTACCGGCCCGCCGACCGTGGTCAGGTGCTCTACGACCACCGCGATCTCTACGCCCAGTTCGCCGAGTTGCGCCGCCGTATCGGCCTCGTTCCGCAGGATGACATCCTGCACAAGGAGCTGACCGTCGACACGGCTCTGAAGTACGCCGCCAAGCTCCGCTTTCCCGGTGACACCAGGGCGGCCGAGCGCAAGGCCCGAATCGACGAGGTGCTCCAGGAGCTCAGACTCGACGTCCACCGGGTCAAGAAGGTCGCCTCGCTCTCCGGCGGTCAGCGCAAGCGGGTGTCCGTTGCCCTGGAACTGCTGACCAAGCCCTCCCTGCTCTTCCTCGACGAGCCCACCTCCGGTCTGGACCCGGGCCTGGACCGTGATGTCATGAAGTTGCTGCGGGAGCTCGCCGACGACGGCCGCACCGTACTGGTGGTGACACACTCGGTCGCCGAACTGTCCCTCTGTGACCGGGTGTTGGTCATGGCGCCCGACGGCTCCGTGGCGTACTTCGGTCCCCCGGGCGAGGCCCTGGACTACTTCGGTCACGACAGCTGGGCCGATGTCTTCTCCGCCTTCGAGAACCATCGCGAAGACGACTGGGGCGGGCGCTGGCGGGCTTCCCGGCAGTACGACCGGTGCATCGCGGAGATCGACTCGGCCGTACCGCCGCAGCAGCCGGGCACCCCTGCGACGCAGCCGCCCGCACGAGCTCTGCAGCCCAAACCACAGGGCTGGGTCGGCCAGTTGTGGACGCTGATGCGCCGCTATGTGTCGGTCATCGCCTCCGACAAGGGGTTCATGGCGCTGATGCTGCTGCTCCCGGCCGTGCTGGGCGGAGTGAGCTGTCTGATTCCGGCGAAATACGGACTCGCCCCGCCACCGCCCGACAGCGGTTTCCGCTACAACCAGGAGTCCGGAACCATTCTGCTGGTGCTGGTCGTCGGCATGTGCTTCTCCGGCGCGGCCAACTCCGTACGTGAATTGATCAAGGAACGGGTGATCTACGAACGGGAGAGAGCCACGGGTCTGTCCCGATCCGCGTATCTGATGTCGAAGGTGATCGTCCTCGGTCTGATCACCACGATGCAGGGTGTCGTCATCTGCGCGATCGGCTTCTCCGTCCGTCAACTGCCCGCCCAGGGGCTGCTCATGCCCACGGCCGTCGAGGTCTGCGTGGTCATCAGTGCGCTGGGCTTCACCACCATGCTGTTCGGTCTGGTCATCTCCGCGCTGGTGAGGACCCCGGAGAAGACCATGCCGCTGCTCGTGATGTTCGCCGTCGTCCAGGTCGTCTTCACCGGGGTCCTCTTCCAGCTGTTCGACTCTCCGGGCATCGAGCAACTCGGCTGGCTTATGCCCGCCCGCTGGGCGGTCGCCGGCGCCGGGACCACACTCGACCTCGCGCACACCATGCCGCCCTGGAACCTCGACAAGCCGGACGATCTCGACCCGCTGTGGGCCCACACGGTCACCCAGTGGGGCATCGACCTCGGTGTGCTCCTGGCGATCGGACTGATCTGCGGCTTCGCGGTGGCCCGCCTGCTGCGCCGGCACGAGCCCGAGATCATGCGGGATTAGCCTGCGCACTTGCGGTTCACAGTTGAGCTGTGCCCCGGGCTCGGGTCAGGCCATGGAGATGGCGGCGTCCATCTCCCACATGAGCACCTCGGCACCGTCGGAGCCGCCGGTGACGCGCTGGCCCTCCGCGCCGGTGATCCGGACCGCGTCGCCGGTGGCCAGTGCCCCCGCGCCCTCCAGTTCGGCGCTGCCGCGCGCGACGAAGAGGTGGACGAAGGGGGCGGTGACGATCTCCAGGGTTTCGGCGGGGCGGACGCGGGCGACGTGCAGGGCGGCGTGCTTCTGCCGGATGCCGATCGCGCGCTGGTTGCCGTGGCCGGGCATGCCGGAGGCGAGAGTGGTCCAGCCGCCGAGGGCGAGTTCGTCGTTGATGTCGAGTTGCTCGTAGCCGGGGTGGATACCGGACTCGTCGGGGATGGTCCACATCTGGATGAAGTGGACGGGGTCGTGGTGCTCGGGCCGGCCGGTCAGGGTCCAGGAGTCGTTCTTCTCGCTGTGCAGGATGCCGGTGCCGGCGCTCATCCGCTGGGCGAGGCCGGGGTAGATCACCCCGCTGTGGCCCTCGGAGTCCTGGTGGACGAGGCCGCCGTCGAGGACCCAGGTGATGATCTCCATGTCCCGGTGGGGGTGGGTCTCGAAGCCGGTGCCGGGGGCGACGACATCGTCGTTGGAGACCAGCAGGAGCCCGAAGTGGGTGTTTTTGGGGTCCCGGTGGTGCGAGAAGGAGAAGGAGTGACGGGAGTCGAGCCAGCCGGTGCGGGTGTGGAAACGCTCGTTGGCGCGCCGGATGTCGAGGGGGAGGGCCATGGTGCTGTCCTTGCTGTCCTTGCTGTCCTTGCGGCCGGGGTGCCGGCCCGGTCATGTAGTTGAACGTTATACAACACCGCCGGGGCGAGGTTATTCCCACCGCCCCACGGTGGCCGGTCACCGCTCATATGGTTTACGGTTCAACTAGTGTCCGGTCGGCGGGCACGGACCCCAACGATGAAATCTGCCATGGGCATCTTCAGCCGCAATCGAACGAACGACACCAACGGAACGGAGACCGGAACCGTGAGCACCCCGATCAAGGTAGCCGTCGTCTACTACTCCTCCACCGGCACGATCGCCGAGGTCAGCAAGCAGATCGCCCAGTACGCGGAGAAGGCCGGCGCCGAGGTCCGCCTGCGCAAGGCGGCCGAACTGGCCCCGCAGGAGGCGATCGACTCCAATGACGCCTGGGCTGCCAACGCCGCCGCCACCGCCGACATCCCCGAGGCCACCCCGGCCGACGTCGAATGGGCCGATGCCGTGATCTTCGGCTCGCCCACCCGCTTCGGCAACGTCACCTCGCAGCTGAAGCAGTTCATCGACACGCTCGGCGGTCTGTGGGCCCAGGGCAAGCTCGCCGACAAGGTCTACAGCGGCTTCACCTCCTCCTCCACCACCCATGGCGGCCAGGAGTCCACCCTGCTGGCCCTGTACAACTCCTTCCATCACTTCGGCGGCATCGTCGTCGCCCCCGGCTACACCGACCCCGCCAAGTTCGCCGACGGCAACCCCTACGGCACCTCCCACGTCGACGCACAGGGCAACAACCCCGTCAACCAGGCCACCCGCGACGCCGCCCGCGTCCAGGCCGAGCGCATCGTGCGCATCACCACCGCCCTCAAGGCCGGCCTCGCCGCCGCCTGAGCCTGCCACTCGGCAGAACACCACCTCCGGGCCGACCGGCCGTACGACGTCGTACGGCCGGTCGGCGCGGGCGTCAGCGCGCGTCCGGCCGGCAGGCGCTCCGGCCCCCGCCGCGCCGCGGTGGCCGGAGCGCCTTCATATGCGCGTCAGGCACGCGATGGCGGCGGCGCACGGGAGACGTGGCCCGGCCGGGGCCGGGCCCACCGAGAGGTCGACGGCGGCCCACTCCCCCGCCGCATGAGTGGTCCGTACCCTCCCCATGCGGCGCGGACCCGCCCGCGCCAACGCACGCACAGCCCGGAAATGATCCGTTCGCGGGCAGGCAGTCAGGGAGTGAGATAGCAGTCTTTCCGTACGCCTGGCAGCGGATCGGTGCCGAACGCCGCCGCCGTGCAGCCGGTGCCGCCGGTGAACGACTTGTACACGAAGCTGCCCCGTGCGCCGAAGGCGACGGTCCGCCGGCCACTGAAGGTGCACGCCCCGTCTTCGTCCGAGCAGGCCGTGGCGTAGCCGACCGGGCCGCCGGTGGCGGTGTAGCAGGTCTTCGACTCGCCGGGGATCGGGTCACCGAACGTGGCATCGCTGCACGGAGTGTCGCCGGTGGCCGTGATCGTCGTGAACGCGCCGAAGGCGCCGTACGTCACCGGCTGCCCCGCGGCGGCCGGGCAGGTGCCGTTCTGGTCCGCACACTTGGTCCAGCCACCGGGCGGAGCTCCGGCGGGCGGCAGGTAGCAGGACTTGGCGACTCCGTCGATGGGATCGCCGAAGTGGCCGTTGGTGCAGGCGACGGAGCCGTTGGTGACCTGGTGAGCGAAATTGCCGTTGGCGCCGTAGGCGATGTCACGGTTGTAGCCGGGAACGGCGCAGGTACCGCCCTCGGCCGCGCAGACGGTGTATCCGGGCGGGCCGTCCGCGTCGGCGACGTAGCAGGACTTGAGGAGATTCGGAGCGGGGTCGCCTCCGAAGGCGTTGTTGGTGCAGGCCGTGCCGCCGGTCGCCGTGGTGTACGTGTAGGCCCCCGCCCCGTAGGCCACCGCGCGGGTGCCGCTGAAGGAGCAGGTGCCGCCCTCGCCCGCGCACCGGGTGAAGCCCGCCCGCAGAGCGCCGACACCGGGTTCGGCGGGTGCCGGCGGGTTGCCCAGTCCGGTGGCGGTCACGCTGTAGCTGCCCGGGGCGACGCCGGTGAGGTAGACATAGGTGTCGTCCTGGCTCGCGCCGGTGATTCCCGAGGTGGGCGTGAAGGTTCCGTCGCGCCAGACGACGGTGCCGTTCACGGACACCGAGATGTTGCCGCCGCCCAGCTTCGGGACGCCGATGCGGCCGGTGGTGCCGGACGGGCTGGTGAGGTGCGCCGCATAGGTGCCGGCGGCGGGGACGCGGGACCAGGATGCGTCGATGGCGCCCTGGGGCATGGTGATGCGGCCCTCGGCGCTGGTGAGGTCGCCGGGGTGCGGGACGAAGCGGTACGCGCCGGTCGCCGACTCCGGTGCGGTGCCGAGCACGTCGAAGGTGAGCGTGGAGGTGGGCGCGGTGGACCAGCCGTGGGCCAGGCTCATGAACGAACCGCCGTAGGCCAGGCCACCGTCGGATTTGACGCCCTCCCAGAAGGTGCTCTTGGTGCCGATGTCGCTGCCCAGCATGTGGCCCCAGGTACGGCGGATCTGCGCCAGGGCGGTGAAGTCGTCGTTGGCGGTGAAGCGGGCGTTCAGCTCCATCCCGCCGGCGAAGGGCGACACGTTGCCGCCCCACTCGGGGGTGGTCGGGCCGTAGGTGCCCCAGCGGGTTCCGAGCCCGGTGACGATGGTCCGCGACTTCGCCGTGGAGTCGGTGAGCCCGTACCAGACGGCGAGCGAGTTGCCGTCCTGCGGGTACAGGCCACTGGTCGGGTTGTCCTTGTACATACCCTTCGAGGCGTCCCACAGGCGGGAGTTGGCCGCGGTCTTGATGGCAGCCGCCTTGCCGGCCCAGCTCGCCGCGAGCTCGCTGTCGCCCTTGACCGAGGCCAGGGTGGCGCCGCCCTTGAGCGCGGCGTACAGCAGCGCGTTGGCCGCGATGTTCTCGCCACCCTGACCGGCGCGGGCCCAGTCCTGGGTGCGGGTCACATTGAGGAGGTTGTTGCCATCGATCTTGTCGGTGATGAAGTCCATCCCCCGCTTGTAGTCGCCCCATTCGGAGTCCAGCCACGCCCGGTCGGCCGAGTACGTGTAGTACGTCGCCGTGCCCAGGAGGGTCCAGATGTGGTAGGTGTCCGAGCCTTTGAGGTTGAACGGCGGTCCCGACCAAGGGATTTCGCCCTCGGCGGACTGCGCGTCGTACATCGTGGTGAGCGCGTTGCGCGTCGAGGTGAGGTCGTTCGAGTAGGCGTACTGCGTGGGTACGGCGATGCCCAAGTCGCCGGGCCACACCGTACGGTCGCGCTTGGCCCCGTCGACCAGGACGGAGTCGCCCACCCCGACGGTGGCGCCGTTGTCCCACTCCGTGGCCGGCGGGGGCCAGGCGCGGCCCTGACCCGAGGCGATCGTGTTGAGCTGCACGGTGTACGCCCCGGCGTACCAGATGCGGTTGAGCAGGTCGTCGCTGGAGTGGAAGTAGTTGGCGTAGTCGGCCGGATTCGCCTTCCCCGGAGCCGCGGTGAAGTCGAGGCTGACGCCCTTGAGGTCCACCCAGCCCGAGGTGTCGAGGAAGACAGTGAGGTAGCGGAAGCCACCCCGCAGTCGCGAGGCGGGCATCGTGTAGGTGCCGTCGGCGGAGGCCGTGGCGTAGAGCGCTCCGTCCTCGCCGTCGCGGCCGCTGCTCCGGTCGCTGCCGGTGCCCGCGTACAGGGACGACTCGCTGAAGGCCAGGCCGACCCGTTGGCCGCCGCCGCTGGTGCTGCCGAAAGACAACGTTGCCAGACCGCCGACCTCCTTGCCGAAGTCGAGGGTGATGGCCGACCGCGAGCCGGAGATCCGCGTCGGCCGTCCGCTGAGGACGTTCTGCGGGTCCGCGACGCTACCGGCCGTGGAGTGCACGCTGGTCGGCTTGAGGGTGCGGGAGGTCGGCGAGTAGTTCAGGTCGTCGAGGGCCGCCTTGTGGGCGCCTGTCGGGATCGTCGAGGTCACCGCGGACGCGGACGGCGCGGGACCTGTGGCCAGTGCGGCGGCCACGACCATGGCGAGGGCGAGCATGTGGTGTCGACCTGGCGGTCTGCTCAATGGGGAACGACGACGCATGGAAACCTCCCGGATCGGGTGCGGGAACGGAACTCGGAACGCGATGGATGAAACGATTCAAAAGCGGTGACCTACGAGACCCAGTGGCATGCAGGGGGCATGGCGGAGGGCTCCGGTCACCTCCCGCCGACCCTGCCGTTCGGGCAGGGGGCCTGGGGACGGTCGAGCCGGTCTCGTCCGCGTGCCC
>NZ_JAAAYH010000409.1:0-8115 GCF_018035285.1 Streptomyces sp. MK37H
CGTACGGCTATCCGCAGCAGGTGCAGCCGACGGGGCCGGTGCCGCCGCCCCCGCCGCCGATCCCCGCCCAGGTGCCGGACCCCCATTTCGTCCTGCCGCCGCAGGGCCCGCAGTTCCAGAACAGGTGAGGACAGACGGGGTCGGGGGCCGGAGGGCGAGCCGGGGTCACACCTTGGACTTGTAGCCCCGGCCCCACTGGAGGCCCCAGCCGTACAGCCGGTCCAGCTCCGCCTGGAAGCCGTAGACGTACTTCACCTCGCGGCGGACCATCATCTCTCCCTTGACGTTCTCGATCAGCACGACGGCGCAGGAGCGCGCCTGCGGGGCGCGCTCGTCGAGTGCGATCTCCACCCGCGGCCCATTGCTCGGATAGAGCGTGACCAGGCCGTGGGTGCGGTCGAAGGCGGGGGTGCCGTCATAGATGTAGACGAAGACGAGCAGTCGCTTGATGTCGTCCTTGTGGTCCATGTTGACGTAGACCGTCTCACCGGACCCGGAGCCGAACCGGTCGTCGCCGCTGAGCTTGACGTACGGCGGCTCGTTGAGATTGCCGAAGAACTCGCCCAGCGGCTGCACCACGCCCTTGGAGCCGCTCTTCAGCTCGTACATCACCGCGAGGTCGAGGTCGACATTGACCAACGCGGGTCCCTGGGCCTGCACCGGTTCGGGCTTGAACATCTGCAGCGGATGGCGCAGCGAGCCGCGCCTCGGCTTGCTGTTGAAGTCCGAGGTGCGCATCTGCCAGGAGAGATTGATGCGCAGATTGCCGGTGGCGGCCCCCTGCTTGGTCAGCGAGATCGACGCATGCCGCTTGGTCAGCTCGACCACACCGGACGCGTCACCGCTGTCGAACTGACGCCATGCGGACCGTCCCCAGTTGTTCCAGAACGCCATGGTGCGCACCCCCACCCTTCGTCGCTCGCTGCCTCGAAGCCGGCCGAAGGCTGCCCGGGAAGCAGCCCCACAAGCCGCCCGTCAAACCGCTCAACCGCCGCGGGGCGGCCGGGAGGTCGGAAGACCTCGGCCGCCCCGCTCAGAGCGTTCCTCAATCGCCGCCGTGTCACACTCCCGGCGGTCAGACTCCGGAGGTGACTTCCGTCTTGGCCTCCGAATCCTCCCCGGCGGCCGCCTCCCGGCGGTTGCGCCGAAGCGAGGACCAGTACGAGGCGGCGATCAGCACCACGCCCACCAGGCCGGTGATGACCTCGTTGATCTCGTACTTGATCGTGACCAGCAGGATCACGGCGAGCGCGCCGATCGCGTAGTGCGCGCCGTGCTCCAGGTAGACGTAGTCGTCCAGGGTGCCCCTGCGGACCAGGAAGACGGTCAGCGACCGGATGTACATGGCGCCGATGCCCAGACCCAGCGCCATCTCGAAGATGTCGTTGGTGATCGCGAAGGCGCCGATGACCCCGTCGAAGGAGAAGGACGCGTCGATGACCTCGAGGTAGAGGAAGAGGAAGAACGCGGCCTTGCCGGCCAGCCCGACCACGGAGGCGCCGCCGGAGCCACGGCCGCCGCTGCCGTTGAGCTGGGCGTTCGGAGCGGCCTTCGCGCCCTCGTCGCCCTCGACCTCGGCCGCACCGGCCTCCTCGTCCTCGTCTTCGTCCTCCTCCTCTTCGAGCTTGTCCTCGAAGTAGCCGGAGATGCCGCCGACGATCAGATAGGTGAGCAGACCGGCGACGCCGGACAACAGGACGGTGGCGCTCTTGTCACCACCGCCGTGGGCCACGTCGGTGGCCACGGTGGTGGCGGCGATCAGCAGCCCGATCAGGGCGACCACGATGGAGAACGTGTCCAGCTTGCCCAGCTTGGCGAGCGGCTTCTCCAGCCACCCCAGCCACCTGATGTCCCGCTCCTCGAAGATGAAGTCGAGGAAGATCATCAGCAGGAAGATCCCACCGAAGGCCGCGATCGCCGGATGCGCCGCCGTGACCAGGTGTTCGTACTGGTTCTTGTCGTTGATCGCCAGATCGACGGCCTCGATGGGGCTCATCTTGGCCGTGACGGCGACGATGATCACAGGGAAGACCAGGCGCATGCCGAAGACGGCGATCAGGATGCCGACGGTCAGGAAGATCTTCTGCCAGAAGGCGTTCATCTTGCGCAGAATGCCCGCGTTGATGACCGCGTTGTCGAATGAGAGCGAGATCTCCAGGATCGAGAGGATCCCGACGATGGCGAGCCCCTGCCACCCCCAGAGGACGCCGGCCAGGGCCAGACCGATCGCCGTGATGGCGAACGACCAACCAAAGGTTTTGAGGAGCACTGCCAACCCAATCCTTCGTCGTAAGGTCTCCCCCGCGCGCTTTACGCGGCTTTACGAAACGTTGACTCCGAAGTCTAGAGCGATGCCGCGCAGACCCGACGCGTACCCCTGCCCCACGGCCCTGAACTTCCATTCGCCGCCGTAGCGATAGACCTCGCCGAAGATCATCGCGGTCTCGCCCGAGGCGTCCTCGGAGAGGTCGTAGCGGGCCAGCTCCTGGCCGTCCGCCTGGTTCACCACCCGGATGAAGGCGTTGCTGACCTGCCCGAACGTCTGGCGCCTGGCCTCGGCCTCATGGATGGAGACCGGGAAGACGATCTTGTCGACCTCGGCCGGGACGGAGCCCAGGTCGATCAGCAGGGACTCGTCGTCACCCTCGCCCTCGCCGGTGAGGTTGTCGCCGGTGTGCTCGACGGAGCCCTCGGGGCTCTTGAGGTTGTTGTAGAAGATGAAGTACTCATCGCCGAGCACCCGCCCCGACCGGCACAGCAGGGCGCTGGCGTCGAGGTCGAACGGCGCTCCGGTGGTGGAGCGCGCGTCCCAGCCCAGGCCGATGAGCACCTGTGTGAGGTTCGGAGCGGCTTTGGAGAGGGAGACATTGCCCCCCTTGGCGAGTGTGACGCCCATGATGCTGTTTCCTCCCCGGGTGTTGCATGGGTGATACGCGTCCGGCGCCGCACCCCTGCCCCTGGGGCGCGGGGGGTGCGGCGCCGGAATGATTGCCCTGTCGACGGCCTTCGGCGGCCTTCGACGGCGCTCGGACGTCGCTCAGACGTTGACGCCGAAGTCCTGCGCGATGCCGCGCAGACCCGAGGCGTACCCCTGGCCGATGGCGCGGAACTTCCACTCCGCGCCGTTCCGGTACAGCTCGCCGAAGACCATGGCGGTCTCGGTCGAGGCGTCCTCGGAGAGGTCGTAGCGGGCGAGCTCATTGCCGTCGGCCTGGTTCACCACGCGGATGAACGCGTTGCGCACCTGGCCGAAGCTCTGCTGACGGGTCTCGGCGTCGTAGATCGACACCGGGAAGACGATCTTGGCGACATCGGCGGGGACGGCCGCCAGGTTCACCTTGATCTGCTCGTCGTCGCCCTCGCCCTCACCGGTGATGTTGTCACCGGTGTGCTCCACGGAGCCGTCGGGGCTCTTGAGGTTGTTGAAGAAGACGAAGTTCTGGTCGTTGCCGACCTTGCCCTCGGCGTTGGTCAGCAGGGCGCTGGCGTCGAGGTCGAAGTCCGTGCCCGTGGTGGTACGGGCGTCCCAGCCGAGACCCACGACGACCGCGGTCAGGTTCGGGGCTTCCTTGGTCAGCGAGACGTTGCCGCCCTTGCTGAGGCTGACTCCCACGAGTCCTCCCAAAAAAGGTTCGTCAGGAGCACTGCGTGCCCCTTCATCAAAGGTTTCCCATCAGGATCAACGCGTCGATCCTAGTGAGCGGTTCCCGGCCGCTACAGGGTTTCGCCTGGCCTTGGCTACAGGGTTTCCAGGGCCTTGGCGTAGTCGTTGAGGTCCCGTGCGTCGGGCAGGCCGTTGACGACCGTCCAGCGCACCACGCCCTCCTTGTCGATCACGAAGGTGCCGCGCACCGCGCAGCCCTTGTCCTCGTCGAAGACGCCGTAGGCGCGGCTGGTCTCGCCGTGCGGCCAGAAGTCCGACAGCAGGGGGTACTCAAGGCCCTCCTGCTCGGCGAAGACGCGCAGGCTGAAGGGCGAGTCATTGGAGACCGCCAGCAGCTGGACGTCGTCGTTGACGAACGTCGGCAGCTCGTCGCGGAGCGCGCACAGCTCGCCGGTGCACACGCCGGTGAAGGCGAACGGGTAGAAGAGCAGCACGACGTTCTTCTCGCCCCGGAAGTCGGAGAGCCTGACCGACTCGCCGTGCTGGTTCTTCAGCTGGAAGTCGGGGGCCTTCGCGCCGACCTCTATCGCCATGGGAGCCATCCCTTCGCTTTACGTTCGGAAGATCATGTTCGACATGATCAAGATTCGAATTGATCATGTGGTGCGCGGCCCAGCCTACGCTCAGAGCCCCCCTCCGTAAGGGAACGGAGGGGGGCTCTGGGGTGTGGATCCGCTGACCTCAGCGCTTGCCGCTGCGCGCGGCTTTGGGCGTGACCAGACGGCTGCCCGTCCAGTCCTTGCCCGCGTTGAAGCTCTTGGTCTGGGACAGGCCGGCCGTGGTCGCCGCCTCATTGATGTCGCTTGGCTCGACATAGCCGTCACGGCCGGTCTTGGGCGTCAGCAGCCAGACCGGTGCGCCGTCGTCGATCATCTGGATGGCGTCCACCAGCGCGTCCGTCAGATCGCCGTCGTCCTCCCGGAACCACAGCACAACGGCATCGGCCACATCGTCGTACTCCTCGTCGACGAGCTCCTGGCCGGTGATCTCCTCGATGGACTCGCGGAGCTCCTGGTCGACATCGTCGTCGTAGCCGATCTCCTGGACCACCTGTTCGGGCTGGAAACCCAGCCTCGCGGCAGGGTTGGTCCGCTCCTCCGCGTGGTCCGCGGTCGCGCTCACGGATTGCCTCCTGTCATCTTTCATTCACTCTTCGAGTATGTGCGTCCCGCGCGCGTACGCGAGGGCTTGGGCGTAGTCCACACGGGCCGGGCGGATCGCGCAAGTACCCGGCCAGCGATCCCGCCCAAACGTTGACGTGTCGCCGCAACCCCCATCATGGAGGAACGGCACGCAACGGCGCGCGGCCGACCGGATTGCCCGAGGATGTCCAGCTTACGTGTGTGTCTAGCCACCCTACGCCGCTCGCGTGCCGAACGGTCGTACGCAGACGACCCCGGTCGTGGGCGTAAGGTTGCGCTTCGGCCGTCGCACGTGAGACGGCCGCCGAAGCGCCCTGTCTCACCTGGTGATGGTTACCACTCGGTAGAGGTGACGTATCCCGTACCCGAGGTACACGATGGAGAACGGCGCGACAGCAGCAGAGCACGAATCCATGTCCGTGCACCGCACGACCGAAAAGCGAAGGAATAGCGTGGCTTCCGGATCCGATCGCAACCCGATCATCATTGGCGGCCTTCCCAGCCAGGTCCCGGACTTCGATCCCGAAGAGACCCAGGAATGGCTCGACTCGCTCGACGCAGCCGTCGATGAGCGAGGCCGGGAACGTGCCCGCTACCTGATGCTTCGCCTGATCGAGCGCGCCCGCGAGAAGCGCGTCGCCGTGCCCGAGATGCGCAGCACGGACTACGTCAACACCATCGCCACCAAGGACGAGCCGTTCTTCCCCGGCAACGAGGAGATCGAGCGCAAGATCCTCAACGCGACCCGCTGGAACGCGGCGGTGATGGTCTCCCGGGCGCAGCGCCCGGGCATCGGGGTCGGTGGCCACATCGCCACCTTCGCATCATCCGCCTCGCTGTACGACGTGGGCTTCAACCACTTCTTCCGTGGCAAGGACCACGACAGCGGCGACCAGATCTTCTTCCAGGGCCATGCCTCCCCCGGCATCTACGCCCGCGCCTTCCTGCTCGACCGACTGAGCGAGGACCATCTGGACGGATTCCGTCAGGAGAAGTCCAAGCTCGGTCACGCACTGTCCAGCTACCCGCACCCGCGGTCGATGCCGGACTTCTGGGAGTTCCCGACGGTCTCCATGGGCCTGGGCCCGCTCGGCGCGATCTTCCAGGCGCGGATGAACCGCTATATGGAGGCGCGCGGCGTGGCCGACACCTCCAACTCCCACGTCTGGGCGTTCCTGGGCGACGGCGAGATGGACGAGCCGGAGTCGCTCGGCCAGCTCTCCCTGGCCGCCCGTGAGGGCCTGGACAACCTGACCTTCGTGGTCAACTGCAACCTCCAGCGGCTCGACGGCCCGGTGCGCGGCAACGGCAAGATCATCCAGGAGCTGGAGTCGCAGTTCCGCGGCGCCGGCTGGAACGTGATCAAGCTGGTCTGGGACCGCACCTGGGACCCGCTGCTGGCGCAGGACCGCGACGGCATCCTGGTCAACCGGCTGAACACGACGCCGGACGGTCAGTTCCAGACGTACGCGACCGAGACCGGCTCCTATATCCGCGACCACTTCTTCGGTGACGACCAGCGGCTGCGCAAGATGGTCGAGGGCATGACCGACGACCAGATCCTGCACCTGGGCCGCGGCGGTCACGACCACAAGAAGATCTACGCGGCGTACTCGGCGGCCAAGGCCCACAAGGGCCAGCCGACGGTGATCCTCGCGCAGACCGTCAAGGGCTGGACGCTCGGTCCGAACTTCGAGGGCCGCAACGCGACCCACCAGATGAAGAAGCTGACGGTCGACGACCTCAAGCGCTTCCGCGACCGGCTGCACCTGCCGATCCCGGACAAGGAGCTGGAGTCCGGCCTCCCGCCGTACTACCACCCGGGCCGGGACTCGGAGGAGATCCAGTACATGCACGACCGCCGCAAGGCGCTGGGCGGCTACGCGCCGACCCGTGTCGTGCGGGCCAAGCCGCTTCAGCTGCCGGGCGACAAGACCTACGCCACGCTGAAGAAGGGCACCGGTCAGCAGCAGATCGCCACCACCATGGCGTTCGTGCGGCTGCTGAAGGATCTGATGCGGGACAAGGAGATCGGCAAGCGGTTCGTGCCGATCGCGCCCGACGAGTACCGCACCTTCGGCATGGACTCGCTCTTCCCCTCGGCGAAGATCTACTCGCCGCTGGGACAGATGTACGAGTCGGTCGACCGTGAGCTGCTGCTGGCCTACAAGGAGTCGCCGACCGGTCAGATGCTGCACGACGGCATCTCCGAGGCGGGCTGTACGGCCTCGCTGATCGCGGCGGGCTCCGCGTACGCCACGCATGGCGAGCCGCTGATCCCGGTCTACGTCTTCTACTCGATGTTCGGGTTCCAGCGCACCGGTGACCAGTTCTGGCAGATGGCCGACCAGCTGGCGCGCGGCTTCGTGCTGGGCGCGACCGCCGGTCGTACGACCCTGACCGGTGAGGGCCTCCAGCACGCGGACGGCCACTCCCAGCTGCTGGCCTCGACCAACCCGGCGGTCGTCGCGTACGACCCGGCGTTCGGCTTCGAGATCGCCCATATCGTCCAGGACGGTCTGCGCCGGATGTACGGCGAGAACAGTGAGGACGTCTTCTACTACCTCACCGTCTACAACGAGCCGATCCAGCACCCGGCCGAGCCGGAGGGCGTGGACCGCGAGGGCATCCTCAAGGGTCTCTACCGCTACCGGCAGGGCGAGAAGGGCGCCATCCCGGCGCAGATCCTCGCCTCCGGAGTCGCGGTGCCGTGGGCGCTCGAGGCCCAGCGCATCCTGGCCGAGGACTGGAACGTCAAGGCGGACGTCTGGTCGGCCACGTCCTGGAACGAGCTGCGCCGGGACGCCGTCGAGGTGGAGGAGCACAATCTGCTCCACCCGGAGGAGGAGCAGCGCGTTCCGTACGTGACCCGGAAGCTTGCCGACGCGGAGGGCCCGAAGGTGGCCGTCTCCGACTGGATGCGTGCGGTTCCCGACCAGATCGCGCGCTGGGTGCCCGGCACGTACCAGTCGCTGGGCGCGGACGGCTTCGGCTTCGCCGACACCCGCGGCGCGGCGCGGCGCTTCTTCCACATCGACGCCGAGTCGATCGTGCTCGGCGTCCTGACGGAGCTCGCCCGCGACGGCAAGATCGACCGCTCGGCCCTCAAGCAGGCGATCGACCGCTACCAGCTCCTGGACGTGTCCGCCGCCGATCCGGGCCCGGCGGGCGGCGACGCGTAGCCGTCTTCGACGGCAGTTGGCCGCCCACGACGGCGGCGAGCTGAACGCGGGGCGGGCTGGACCTCCAGCCCGCCCCGCGTTGTCGTGCACCCCGATGCCCTGGCGCCTGGGGCTGCGCCCCAGGCGC
>NZ_JAAAYH010000041.1:0-36250 GCF_018035285.1 Streptomyces sp. MK37H
TGCCGCAGCCCGCGGAGACGTGGAGGTAGGAGGTGTGGCCGCCGGCCTGGTGCTGGGAGAGGCCCTTGACCCGGCGGGCGTCGAGGTCGCAGTTGGTGACCAGGGCGCCGTAGAAGGGGACGCACAGCTGGCCGCCGTGGGTGTGGCCCGCGAGGATCAGGGGGTAGCGGTCCGCGGTGAAGGCGTCGAGGACGCGCAGATACGGGGCGTGGACCACGGCCAGGGAGAGGTCGGCGCCCGACTCGGGGCCGCCGGCCACCTCGGCGTAGCGGTCGCGCTTGATGTGGGGGTCGTCGAGGCCGGTGAGGGCGATCTCGATGTCCTCCAGCTTCAGCCGGCCGCGGGTGTTCGACAGCCCGACCCAGCCGGCCGCGTCGAAGGCGTCGCGGAGCTCCGTCCACGGGTTGTGGATGGCGCCGACGGCCGGGGGGTTGCCGTTCAGGCCGTGCTTTCCGCTGGCCTTCTCCAAGAGGTAGCGGGCGGGGTTGCGGAGCTTCGGGCCGTAGTAGTCGTTCGAGCCGAAGACATACGCACCGGGGAACTCCATCAGCGGGCCCAGCGCGTCCAGGACCTCCGGCACGCCCTCCGGGTCCGAGAGGTTGTCGCCGGTGTTCACCACGAAGTCGGGGCGCAGGCCGGCCAGGGACTGGAGCCAGCGCTGCTTCTTGCGCTGGCCGCTCACCATGTGGATGTCGGAGACCTGCAGGACGCGCAGGGGGCGCATTCCCCGCGGGAGCACCGGAACGGTGATCCGCTGGAGCCTGAAGGACCGGACTTCGAAGCAGGCGGCGTAGGCGAGGCCGGCCGCGCCGACCGCCGTGATTCCCAGGGGTACTCCGTATCGCGCGCGCATGCCGTCCATGGTCGCAGAACGCCGCCGGGGGAGAAATCTCCGGGTGATTCCCGGCCAGTGCTGGCACACTCGACGCCATGACCACCACGCTCAAGTCCAGGCTGCAGGACGATCTCACCGCGGCGATCAAGGCGCGCGACGAGCTGCGCTCCTCGACTCTCCGGCTCACCATCACCGCGATCACCAAGGAAGAGGTCGCGGGCGAGAGCGCACGTGAGCTGTCCGACGCCGAGGTGGAGAAGATCGTCGCGCGGGAGGCCAAGAAGCGCCGTGAGGCCGCCGAGGCGTTCGAGAAGGGTGGACGCGCCGCGCAGGCCGAGCGGGAGAAGGCGGAGGGCGAGGTGCTCGCCGAGTATCTGCCGAAGCCCCTTACGGACGACGAGCTGAACGCGCTGGTGGCCGATGCGGTGCGGGAGGCCGCGGCGGGCGGCGCGGAGGGGCCGCGGGCCATGGGCGCCGTGATGAAGATCGTGAACCCGAAGATCGCCGGGCGGGCGGAGGGCGGCCGGGTCGCCGCCGCGGTGAAGCGTCAGCTCGCGGGCGGGTAGTCCCCGTCGGGAGGGCGCCCTGTCGCGTTGTGTCATGGGGTGTGTGCACTGCGTGCAGATTGTGCTCCGCCATTGGGTGCACACATAAGAAGTGGGTGCACATATAAGAAGGGGGCCGGACATCTTCGTCCGGCCCCCTTCAGCGCTCCATCACAAGCCACCGCTACCGCGGAAAGTTCCAGCCACCGTTCCCGTTGCCCTTACCGCCATTCCCATTGCCGCCGCCGATCAGGTCCGGGGGCAGGGAGATGTCCGGCCACGGATTGTCCTGGCCGCCGTTGTCGTTGCCCTTGTCGCGGCCCGGCCGGCGGTCGCCCGGCTTCTTGCCGTCGTGGGGCTTGCGCTGGTTCGGGTCCTTGATCTGGACGTTCACGAAGTTCGGCGCCGGCTTGCCGTCGAGCGCGCCGCTCATCGCGTCCTTCCAGATCGGGCCGGGGGTGTCCGCGCCGTAGACCTTGTCGTGGGGGACGCCGCCGATGGTGATGTTCTCCATGTTGACGCCCTTGGGGCCCGGGCCGCCGACCCACACCGCACCGGCCATGTTCGGGGTGTAGCCGACGAACCACGCGGCCCTGCGCTCGTCCGTCGTACCCGTCTTACCGGCGCTCGGGCGGCTCTGGAGCCCGGCCTGCTTGCCGGTGCCGTCCTCGACCACTCCGCGCAGCAGCGTGTTGATGGTGTCCGCGGTCTTCTCCGACATCGCGCGGGAGCACTTCGACTGCGGCACCTTCAGCTTCTTGCCACCGGGGCCGGTGATCGACTCGATGAAGACCGGGGAGCAGTAGACACCGCGGTTGGCGAAGGTCGCGTAGGCGTTGGCCATCGTCAGCGGCGAGAAGCCCTCGGAGCCGAGGGTGAGGGAGGGCACCTGGTTGTGCTCCTGGCCGTCGGCGCGCTTCGCCCCCATCTTGTCGGCCATCTGCGTCACCGGGCAGACCCCGATGTCGCTGATCAGCTGGACGAAGTAGGTGTTGACCGACTTGGCGGTCGCCTCCTTCATCCCGTACGGCCCGACCTCCTTCTCGTTCTCGTTCTCGACCGTCGCGCCCTCGTCGTTGCTCCAGGTGCCCTTGCAGGTGGTGACCGGGCTCGGGTACTTCATCTTGTACGGCGAGGAGTAGCGCTGGTACGGCTTCTTGCCCTGCTCGATGGCGGCCGCCGCGGTGATCGGCTTGAACGTGGAGCCGACCTGGAAGCCGTAGTTCGAGCCGCCCATGGACTTGTCCGCGGACAGGTTGATCTGGGTCTCGTTCTCGCCGAAGCCGTACGGCCTGGACTGGCCCATCCCCAGCACCTTGCCGGTGCCCGGCTCGACCAGCGTCACCGCGGTGGCCACCGGGTCGGACTGGTAGACATGCTTCTTGATCGACTTCTGGACCGACTCCTGGGCCTGCGGGTCGAGCGTGGTGCGGATCGTCAGACCGCCCTGGGTCCAGCGCTTGGCACGCGCCTCCGCCGTCTTGCCGAAGGTCGGGTCGTTGAGCAGGGTCTCGCGGACGTAGTCACAGAAGAACCCGGCGCCCTTGACGGCCGTGATGCAGCCGCTCCTGGGCATGCTGACCTTGAGGCCGAGCGGCTTCTTCTGGGCCGCGGCGGCCTGCGCCGGAGTGATGTCCTTCACCTCGGCCATGCGCCGCAGAACTGTGTCGCGGCGCGCCTTGGCGGACTTCGGGGCGCTGATCGGGTCGTAGCGGCTGGGCGACTGGACGAGACCGGCCAGCAGTGCCGCCTGCTCCAGCTTCAGGTCCTTGGCGGACTTGCTGAAGTAGCGCTGGGAGGCCGCCTCGATGCCGTACGCCTGCTGCCCGAAGAAGGTGATGTTCAGGTAGTTCTCGAGGATCCGCTTCTTGCCCAGTTCCTTCTCGACCTTGATCGCGTACTTCAGTTCCTTGATCTTGCGGCCTATTGACTGCTGAGTGGCCTCGGCGACCTTCTCCTTGTCGTCGCCCGCCTCCTCGACGAACACGTTCTTCACATACTGCTGGGTCAGAGTGGAGGCGCCCTGGGAGACCCCGCCGTCCTGCGCGTTGGTGTTGACCGCGCGCAGCACGCCCTTGAGGTCGACCGCCCCGTGCTCATAGAAGCGGGCGTCCTCGATCGCGACGATCGCCTGCCGCATGTACGAGGAGACGTCGTTCAGCTTCACGATCGTCCGGTCGCGGGAGTAGACCTTCGCGATCTCCCCGCCCTTGGCGTCCAGGATCGTGGTCCGCTGGCTGAGCGGCGGTGTCTTGAGATTGGCCGGAATTCCGTCGAACTCCTCGACCGTTCCCTTGGCCGCCAGGCCGAGCGCCCCGACGGCGGGAAGCGCGAGCCCGGCCATCACGGCACCGGCCAGCGCGCTGACGCCGAGGAACTTGGCGGCCTGTTGAGCGGTGGACAGCCCTCCGCTCGAGCGCGTGTTTCCCATAGGACGCAGCCTACGTCTCGAATCGCCGGACAGGGGACCGGGTGTTCGCATAAGCTGTTTCACGCCAGTCACAGCTGTGTGGCTGAGCCACACCCCCACCCTCACTCAAGTGAGTGATGAGACCTGCCCGGATTGCGGCCCCTGTCCTGAGCTGCCCGCTGTTCGGTGCGTGAACTGCCCTGATTTGCACTAGTAATCGCAAATGTCGCCAGCTCACTCCGTTGGGTGATCTGCCGCGTACCCATAGTCCGTTCGGACCATCCAAGATTGGGCCTGCAGGGGGTGTTGCGCTGTGTCTCGCTTCCGTAACGTCCTCAACTGGCGACGGTGAATATGCCGTTTGTCGCCGTGGGGGAGCTCCGATTCGGGAGAGGACGGCGCCAGCATGGGCTGGGTAACCGACTGGAGTGCGCAGGCCGCCTGCCGCACTACTGATCCAGATGAACTGTTCGTCCAGGGCGCGGCACAGAACAGGGCCAAAGCGGTCTGCACCGGATGCCCGGTGCGCACCGAGTGCCTTGCGGATGCCTTGGACAACCGCGTGGAGTTCGGTGTGTGGGGAGGGATGACCGAGCGCGAGCGGCGAGCACTGCTGCGCCGCCGGCCGACGGTGACCTCCTGGCGCAGGCTCCTGGAGACCGCGCGCATCGAGTACGAGCGCAGCGCGGGGATTCTGCCCTTCGACGACGAGGACTACGAGCGCTTCGCCGCGGTCGGATAGGCCGGACGGCGGTCCGCCGGTGGTCGGCTGACGGCCTGCCGGGCTGACAGCCTGCCGGGCTTGACGGCCTGTCGGGTTGGCCTGGATTGACCTGGGTTGACGCCTGCCGGTGTGAGCGTCTCGCCTCATCATCACCTCACCCACCTCTCGTCTCGGCACGAGTGGGGGTGCGAGTACGGGCGCGCCTCGTCAGGGGCGGGTACGGGTACGCGCACGCCTCCGAGCACGACCGCGGCCAGAGCCGCGGTCGGCCGTGGGGCTGTGGGGGCGCGTGTGACACGGCCTCGGGTGACATGGCCTCCTGCGGCATGGCCTGGTGTGACATGGCTAACAGGTCCTCGTGGGCCGGGGTTTGGTCCGCCGCCTAGGCCATTGGTGCCGCCTTCGGCCACCGGTTACGCCTTCGGCCACCGGTGACTGTGGCCTGCGCGTGTGGGGCGTGGGTCTGCCTCTGCGTGCCGTAGGCCGCCAGCCGGGCAGACGCGTCCGCCGGAACCTGAGGCAAGCCCGAGGCCTCGAAGCCCGATGCCCAGCTATGGGCGCCCGCGCGCCATGCGGTCCATCACCGCTGTCGCTGTGGCCGTTCGCTATGCGTGCTGTCTGTCGTGCTGTCGTGCGTCTCCATCCATGCGCGGGCGGCCGACCGCCCGGCGGGCACCGACTCAGCCCGCCACGCGATTGGTCCGCTCCGGCGGGACCGCGAGGCGTTCACCGATCGCCCGCAGTCCTGCCAAGTCGTGTACGTCGCCAGGGAGTGCGGCCACTTGGGCCACCGGAACCTCGGGGTGGAGCGCCGTGAAGCGGTCGTGTGTGCGCTGCTCGCGTCCGAGCACCTGCATACGCTCCGCGTGCAGCCGAAGCAGTCCCGCGGCGAGCCGCTCCGCCGACGAGTCCGCCGACGTGGGGGAGACGTCGGGGTCCGCTGCCGAGGGGTTCCGCGCTTGAGCATTCCCTGAGGGGGGATCGACAAATCCGCCGTCGGCAAGATTTTCTGCCCCGGCGCCGTTCTTGGCCGGATCGCTTCCCTCCGCCGCGTTCGCGAGCGCATCGTCCGGATCCACGGGGTCGCCCGCCAGGGTCAGGATCTCCGCGGCGGCCAACGCACGTTCCGCCGACAGCTGTTCGGCACCGCTGCCGTGCACCCGGTTCAGCACCAGCCCGGCCAGCGGCATCTGGTCCGCGGCCAGCCGTTCCACGAAGTACGCGGCCTCCCGCAGGGCGTCCCGCTCGGGCGCGGCCACCACGAGGAAGGCCGTACCCGGAGCCTGCAGGAGCCGGTAGGTGGCCTCCGCGCGAGTACGGAATCCGCCGAACATGGTGTCCATCGCGGCAGCAAACGTCTGAACGTCGCGCATCAGCTGCCCGCCGAGCACCTTGCTGACCGTGCCCGTCATCATCGAGACGCCCACGTTCAGGAACTTCATCCCGGCCTTGCCGCCCACCTTGGCCGGGGCCATCAGGACCTTGATGAACTTCCCGTCCAGGAAGGAGCCGAGACGTTTCGGCGCGTCCAGGAAATCCAGTGCCGACCGGCTGGGCGGGGTGTCGACGACGATCAGGTCCCATTCGTCGCGGGCCCGGAGCTGGCCGAGCTTCTCCATGGCCATGTACTCCTGCGTGCCCGCGAAACCGGCCGAGAGCGACTGGTAGAAGGGGTTCGCGAGGATCGCCCGGGCGCGCTCGGGGTCGGCGTGCGCCTCGACGAACTCGTCGAACGTCCGCTTCATGTCGAGCATCATGGCGTGCAGTTCGCCGCCGTTCCCGCCGCCGATGCCCTCCACCCGGCGCGGGATGTTGTCCAGCGCGTCGATACCCATGGACTGGGCGAGCCGGCGGGCCGGGTCGATGGTGAGGACGACGACCTTACGGCCGCGCTCGGCGGCCCGTACGCCCAGGGCGGCGGCGGTGGTGGTCTTACCGACGCCACCGGAGCCGCAGCACACCACGATGCGGGTCTGCGGATCGTCCAGCAGGACGTCGGTGTCCAGCCGGGGTGCCACGTCCATGCTCATGCCGCCTCCTGCGTACGACTCGTTGTCCGTGGCGCCCTTACGGTGGGCGCCGCTCACGTCGGCCACTGCTTGCGCAGATCCGCCGCGAGCCGGTACAGCCCGGCCAGATCGATGCCGTCGGTGAGCAGCTCCAACTCGTGCAGCGGCAGACCCAGCCCGGTCAGCTCGGCGCGCTGCGCCCGCTCCAGCGCCACCCGCTCGGCGTGCTCGCGCGCCTGCTCCAGCAGCGGGTCGACCAGCCGCTCGGCCATGCCGCCGCGGCGCGCACCGCCCAGGCCCGCCTGGGAGAGCGCCTTGGCGACGGCCGTGCGCTGCCCGTTGGCGGCCACCTCGACGGCCTCGTGGTCGAGGATCGCGGGCCGCACCATGTTGATGATGACCCCGCCCGTCGGAAGGCCGTCGGCGTGCAGCTCGGCGATGCCGTCCGCGGTCTCCTGGACCGGCATCTCCTCCAGCAGGGTCACCATGTGGACCGCGGTCTGGGGGGACTTCAGGACGCGCATCACGGCCTGGGCCTGATTGTGTATCGGGCCGGTCCTGGCCAGCCCGGCCACCTCGTGGTTGACGTTCAGGAAGCGGGTGATGCGGCCGGTGGGCGGCGCGTCCATGACCACGGAGTCGTAGACGAAGCCGCCGTCCTTGCCCTTACGGCGCACCGCCTCGCACGCCTTGCCGGTCAGCAGGACGTCGCGCAGCCCCGGAGCGATGGTGGTCGCGAAGTCGATCGCGCCGAGCTTCTTGAGGGCGCGTCCGGCCGAGCCCAGCTTGTAGAACATATGGAGGTAGTCCAGAAGTGCGAACTCCGGATCGATCGCCAGGGCGTGCACCTCCCCGCCGCCCGGCGCGGTGGCGATCTTCCGCTCCTCGTAGGGCAGCGGCTCCGTCTCGAAGAGTTGCGCGATGCCCTGACGGCCCTCGACCTCCACCAGCAGGGTGCGCCTGCCATCGGCCGCGAGGGCCAGCGCGAGTGCGGCGGCGACCGTGGTCTTGCCGGTTCCGCCCTTGCCACTGATGACATGGAGCCTGCTCACACTGGGGAGCCTAACCAGTCCCCCCTCGCCCTACGCACCAGGGCCCGGCGGAGAGGCATTACAGTCGGCCCCATGACCAAGTGGGAATACGCGACCGTACCGCTGCTCGTGCACGCCACGAAGCAGATTCTGGACACCTGGGGTGAGGACGGCTGGGAGCTGGTCCAGGTGGTCCCCGGCCCGAACCCGGAGCAGCTGGTGGCCTATCTGAAGCGGGAGAAGGGCTGATGGCGGGCGGCACCGTCGAGGGCAGGCTCGCCGGGCTCGGCCTGACGCTGCCCGCGGTCGCGGCGCCCCTGGCCTCCTATGTGCCCGCGCTCCGCACCGGCCCGTACGTCTACACCTCGGGTCAGCTGCCGCTGGTCGAGGGGAAGCTGGGCGTGACCGGCAAGGTCGGCGCCGAGGTCACCCCCGAGGAGGCCAAGGACCTGGCGCGCATCTGTGCGCTGAACGCGCTGGCCGCCGTGAAGTCGGTCGTCGGCGACCTCGACCGGATCGTGCGGGTCGTGAAGGTCGTCGGCTTCGTCGCCTCCGCGCCGGACTTCACCGGCCAGCCGGGTGTCATCAACGGCGCGAGCGAGCTGCTGGGCGAGGCCCTGGGCGACGCGGGCGTGCACGCGCGCAGCGCGGTGGGCGTGGCGGTGCTGCCCCTGGACGCGCCGGTCGAGGTCGAGATCCAGGTCGAGGTCGCGGACTAGCGGGCGCCGGGATCGCGGACGGACGGCCGGCGGTCCCGTGGACGGTCCTACTGGCGGTCCCGTGGACGGTCCTACTGGCGGGCCGGTGGGCGCACGCGCAGGCGTACGTGGACGCGGACCGGTGTGACGGCCGGTGCGCGGACCGGCCCCGGCGTGGCGCCGCGAGGGCCACTCGAACATCAGCCCGTAAGCGCATAGCATCCGGCCATGTCCACTACGAATGGCCAGTGGTACCCACCCGAGTGGCCAGAGCGGATCCGGCTCCTGTCGGCCGGTGAGCTCACACCGGTGACACCGCGCCGGGCCGCCACCGTCCTGCTGCTGCGGGACGGACCGTGCGGAACGGCCGGGCAGGACGCACCACAGGACGCTCAGGGCGGGGACGGGGAGCACACACCGGACGAGTTCGACGCGGCGGAGCAGCCCGACGCGGCGCGGGAGTCCGCGGGGGCGCCAGAGCCCGCAGAGGCCGCGGAAGGCCCTGAAACGCCCCCAGAGGGCCTGCCGGACGCGGCGGGAGGGGCCGCCGGTCCCGCCGTCTACATGCTGCGCAGACGCGCCTCCATGGCCTTCGCCGGAGGCGCGTACGCCTATCCGGGCGGTTCCGTGGACCCGCGCGACGAGCGGATGGTCACCTGGGCCGGTCCCTCGCGGGCCCAGTGGGCGCGGCGGCTGGGCCTGGACCCGAGCGAGGGAACACAGGCGCAGGCCATCGTGTGCGCGGCGGTCCGCGAGACCTTCGAGGAGGCGGGGGTGCTGCTCGCGGGCCCGACGCCGCACACCGTGGTCGCGGACACGACGGGGGACGACTGGGAGGCGGACCGCGCGGCGCTGGTCGCCCGGGACCTGTCCTTCGCGGAGTTCCTGGACCGCCGGGGGCTCGTACTCCGCTCGGACCTGCTGAGCTGCTGGGCGCGCTGGATCACCCCGGAGTTCGAACCGCGCCGCTACGACACCTGGTTCTTCGTGGCTGCGCTGCCGCGGGGGCAGCGCACCCGTAATGCCTCCACGGAGGCGGACCGGACCGTCTGGATCCGTCCGGGTGACGCGGCCGACGGCTACGACCGGGGCGAGCTGCTGATGATGCCGCCCACGATCGCGACGCTGCGCCAGCTCGCGGCCTACGACTCGGTCGCCGACGCGCTGGCCGCCGCGACGGACCGGGATCTGACGCCGGTCCTGGCCCGGGCGCGGTTGGAGAACGGGGAACTGGTGCTGAGCTGGCCGGGCCATGATGAGTTCACCAAGCACATCCCGGGAGCCACGGGGGGACCTTCCGCATGACGTACGCATCCGCTCTGCCCGGCCAGCCGCGCGGGGGCACCATCGGCGGCCCGGCCACCGACCGGGCCGTCTGCGTCCTGGCGCCGAACGCCTCGCCCATGACCCTGGACGGTACCAACACCTGGATCGTCGCCGAGCCCGACTCCGACCTCGCCGTCGTCATCGACCCCGGGCCGCTGGACGACGCCCACCTCAAGGAGGTCATCGCGACCGCCGAGCGGGCGGGCAGGCGGATTGCGCTGACGCTGCTCACTCATGGCCACCCGGACCACGCGGAGGGCGCGGCGCGCTTCGCGGAGCTGACGCGGACGTCCGTAAGGGCGCTGGATCCGGCGCTGCGGCTGGGGGACGAGGGGCTGGAGCTGGGCGACGTCATAACCATCGGCGGTCTGGAGCTTCGGGTGGTGCCCACGCCCGGCCACACCGCCGACTCGCTGTCCTTCCACCTTCCGGCCGATGGCGCGGTCCTTACGGGCGACACGGTGCTCGGGCGGGGCACGACCGTCGTCGCGCATCCGGACGGGCGGCTCGGCGACTATCTGGACTCGCTGCGGCGGCTGCGCTCGCTGACGGTGGACGACGGGGTGGACACCGTCCTGCCGGGCCACGGACCGGTGCTGAACGACGCCCGGGGCGCCGTGGAGTACTACCTCGCGCATCGCGCCAACCGGCTCGCGCAGGTGGAGACGGCGGTCGAGGACGGCCATGGGACGCCCTCGGAGGTCGTGGCGCATGTGTACGCGGACGTAGACCGGTCCCTGTGGCCGGCGGCGGAGCTGTCGGTCCGGGCCCAGCTGGACTATCTGCGCGAGCACGGGCTGATCTGACCGCGCGACCACGGGCTGATCTGAGACCGGCGCTTCCCGGAGCCTTGTGGGCCCGCGGCCTTATGGGCCCGCGGCCTGTGGGACCGGCCGTTCATGAGCGCCGTAAGGGGCCCGCCGGAATCCGGCGGGCCCCTTACGTTCGGTCTTCGTGTTCCGTCCGGCGTCAGCGGGAGCGCTTGGCCAGCCGCTCGACGTCCAGCAGGATCACCGCGCGCGCCTCCAGCCGCAGCCAGCCGCGGCCCGCGAAGTCGGCGAGCGCCTTGTTGACGGTCTCGCGGGAGGCGCCGACCAGCTGGGCCAGCTCCTCCTGGGTCAGGTCGTGGACGACGTGGATGCCTTCTTCCGACTGCACGCCGAAGCGGCGTGACAGGTCCAGCAGGGCCCTGGCGACCCGGCCCGGAACGTCGGAGAAGACCAGGTCGGACATCTGGTCGTTGGTCTTGCGCAAGCGCCGGGCGACCGCGCGCAGCAGCGCGGAGGCGACCTCGGGCCGGGCGTTCAGCCACGGCTGGAGATCGCCGTGGCCGAGGCCGAGCAGCTTGACCTCGGTGAGGGCGGTGGCGGTGGCGGTGCGCGGGCCCGGGTCGAAAAGCGACAGCTCGCCGATCAGCTCGCCGGGGCCGAGCACGGCCAGCATGTTCTCGCGGCCGTCGGGAGAGGTGCGGTGGAGCTTCACCTTGCCCTCGGTGACCACGTACAGGCGATCGCCGGGGTCCCCTTCGTGGAAGAGCGCGTCACCCCGCGCGAGGGTGACCTCTCCCATGGAGGCGCGCAGCTCAGCGGCCTGCTCGTCATCGAGCGCCGCGAAGAGCGGGGCGCGCCGCAGAACGTCGTCCACGAGTCTCTCCTTGTCGACATGCACAGGGGACCGACGTCCCCATGATGCCGGACGGTAAAACAGTGCGATCAATCACAAGTTTGACGCACTGGCCTGCCGAGCTGTGCGGCAGGGGTCCGATTGGGGGCCTCTTCGCGGTGGCCGGGCCGGATGTCAGTGTGTGGGCTTAGGCTGGCCGGGTGTCCAATACGCCGGTGAGAGCACAGGGCAAGGGGGCCGGACGGGTGACCGCACCTCGTAATTCCGCTGTGGGCGAACAAGAATCCGCCGACTCGGCGGAAGCCTCGAAACCGCATAAATCGGCCAAGGGCTCGAAGGGCGCCCGTCCCGAGTCCCGGCTCGCCCTCGTCCGCCGCGCCCGGCGCATCAACCGCGAGCTCGCCGAGGTGTATCCGTACGCCCATCCCGAGCTGGACTTCGAGAACTCGTTCCAGCTGCTGGTGGCCACGGTGCTCTCGGCCCAGACCACCGATCTGCGGGTCAACCAGACCACTCCCGCGCTCTTCGCCGCCTATCCGACGCCCGAGGACATGGCCGCCGCCGACCCGGAGGCCCTGGAGCAGCTGATCCGGCCCACCGGCTTCTTCCGCGCCAAGGCCAAATCGCTGCTCGGCCTGTCCGCCGCCCTCCGCGACCGCTTCGGCGGCGAGGTCCCGGGCCGGCTCGAGGACCTGGTCACCCTGCCCGGTGTCGGCCGTAAGACGGCCAATGTGGTGCTCGGCAATGCCTTCGGGGTGCCGGGCCTGACCGTGGACACCCACTTCGGGCGGCTGGTGCGGCGCTGGAAGTGGACCGCCCAGGAGGACCCCGAGAAGGTCGAGGCGGAGATCGCCGCGCTCTTCCCCAAGAGCGAGTGGACGATGCTCTCGCACCGCATCATCTTCCACGGCCGCCGCGTCTGCCACGCCCGTAAGCCCGCGTGCGGCGCCTGCCCGATCGCCCCGCTCTGCCCGGCGTACGGGGAGGGCGAGACCGACCCGGACAAGGCGAAGAAGCTGCTGAAGTACGAGATGGGCGGCCAGCCGGGCCAGCGCCTGCGCCCGCCGTCCGACTACCCCGGCCGTCCCGCCGCCCCCCTGGGAGCCGCCGAGTGACGAGCACCTACGGGGATGTGGAGGTCAGCGCCCAGGGGCTGCCGGAGTGGCTGCTCCCGGTGGCCCGGCTGGCCGAGACGATCGAGCCGCGCCAGCTGAGCCGGTTTCTGCCGCCCGCGCAGGGCGGAGGCCGCCCCTCCGCCGTGCTGGTGCTGTTCGGCGAGGGCCCCGGCGGCCCGGAGCTGCTGCTCATGGAGCGTTCCGGCTCGCTGCGCTCGCACGCCGGCCAGCCCTCCTTCCCCGGCGGTGCCCTCGACCCGGAGGACGGTGATCCGGAGGAGGAGGGTCCGCTGCGCGCGGCGCTGCGCGAGGCCGAGGAGGAGACCGGGCTCGACCCCTCGGGGGTCCAGGTCTTCGCGGTGCTGCCGCGGCTCTACATCCCGGTGAGCGGCTTCGTCGTCACCCCGGTGCTGGGCTGGTGGCGCCGGCCCACCCCGGTCGGGCCGGTGGACCCGGCCGAGACGGCCCGGGTCTTCACGGTTCCCGTGGCGGATCTCACGGACCCGGCGAACCGGGCCACCACCGTCCACCCCAGCGGCCACCGGGGGCCCGCCTTCCTGGTGGGATCCGCTCTGGTCTGGGGTTTCACCGCCGGAGTGATCGATCGCATCCTGCATTACGCGGGGTGGGAGCGACCGTGGGACCGAGCCAAGCGCGTCCCACTCGACTGGCGCGCGTGAGACGGTGTTCCGGTGAATGTGCTGGACATCCTGCTGCTGCTCGCCGCCGTGTGGTTCGCGATCGTCGGCTACCGCCAGGGTTTCGTCGTCGGCGTGCTGTCGGTGACGGGGTTCATCGGAGGTGGGTTGATCGCGATCTATCTGCTCCCCCTCATATGGGACGGCACCACCGACGACAAGGCATCCCCCGGCACCGTCGGTGCCGTGGTGGCGATCGTCCTGGTGATCGTGTGCGCCTCGGTCGGCCAGGCGGCCACCACCCACCTGGGGAACAAGCTGCGGCGGTACATCACCTGGTCACCGGCGCGCGCTCTGGACGCGACCGGCGGCGCGCTGGTGAACGTCCTGGCGATGCTGCTGGTGGCCTGGCTGATCGGCTCCCTGGTGGCCCAGACCTCGCTCCCCACCCTGGGCCGGGAGGTCCGCGACTCCAAGGTGCTGCTCGGGGTGTCCCGCGTCGTTCCCGACGAGGCGAACACCTGGTTCACCGACTTCTCGTCCGTGCTCGCGCAGAACGGCTTCCCGCAGGTCTTCTCGCCCTTCGCCAACGAGCCGATCACCTCGGTGCCGCAGCCCGACCCCGCGCTCGCCCAGTCGCCGGTGGCCACGCGGGCGCAGGAGAGCATCGTCAAGGTCGTCGGCACCGCTCCCAGCTGCGGCAAGGTCCTCGAGGGCAGCGGCTTCGTCTTCGCCCCGAACCGGGTCATGACCAACGCCCACGTCGTCGGCGGCGTCAGCGACCCGACCGTGCAGATAGGCGGCGAGGGCCGGCTCTACGACGCCAAGGTCGTGCTCTACGACTGGAAGCGCGATATCGCGGTCCTCGATGTGCCCTCGCTGCAGGCCCCGGCGCTGCAGTTCGCGCAGGACGACGCGCGCACCGGTGATGGCGCGATCGTCGCCGGCTTCCCGGAGAACGGCGCCTTCGATGTGCGCGCGGCCCGCGTCCGTGGCCGTATCGAGGCCAATGGCCCCGACATCTACCGACGCTCCACCGTGCACCGTGATGTGTACTCGCTGTACGCGACGGTGCGGCAGGGCAACTCCGGCGGTCCGCTGCTCACCCCGCAGGGGCGGGTGTACGGCGTGGTCTTCGCCAAGTCCCTCGACGACGCCAACACCGGATACGCGCTGACGGCGGACGAGGTGAGCGAGGACATCCAGAAGGGGCGCACGGCCGGCCAGCCGGTGGACAGCCAGGGGTGTGCCCTCTAGTTTCCGATGTCGCCGTGGCCCCGGGCCGCGCCCGAGATACTGCTAGCGGCTGCGTGGATGGCGCAGTCGCGCCGAGACCCACCGGGCCCGGCGGCGGATGATGCGGGGAATCCCGATGTTCGGGTCATGGCCTTGGGTAGGCTCGGAGCCGCCCCGCTCGGAAACACTCAGCGCGGCATTGGCAGTAGCGGCGGCCTCGGGGCCGCGGCTGTTTGGTGCGTCACGGTAGTCGTGCGTCCAGCCCATACCTCGGTGTGTGCCCCTGACCCAAGGTCCGTAATCGCCGCTGGCTGCGGCAATTGGCCTATGCTCCAGGCAATTGGCTGTTCGAAAAACAGATGTTCGCCCGCGCGTGGGCGCGTGGTCGGAATGCGTACGTCCGATGACGCTCAGCGGTCGGGTTCGGGGTCCTTCAGCCAGTTGATCAGCTCGGTGGTGAAGGCCCGGGGGTCCTCCTCGTGCGGGAAGTGGCCGAGCCCGTCGAAGAGCCGCCAGCGGTAGGGGGCCTCGACATACTCACCGGAGCCCGCCGCGCTGCGGGTGCGCATCACCGGGTCGAGTGACCCGTGCAGATGCAGGGTCGGCACCCGCACCGGCCGCTTCATCCGCCGGTTGAACTGGAAGCCGTCCGGCCGTGCCAGTGACCGCACCATCCAGCGGTACGGCTCGATCGAGCAGTGCGCGGTCGAGGGGATGCACATCGCCCGCCGGTAGACCTCCACGGCCGCGTCCTCGGGCAGCCGCGGTCCGGACCAGTCCCGGAGCAGCCGCCCGACGGCCGCCGCGTCGTCCGCGACCAGCTGGCGCTCGGGCAGCCAGGGCCGCTGGAAGCCCCAGACATGGGAGCTGGCGGCGCTCTGCTTGACGTCCGCGACCATCGCCGAGCGCCAGCGGCGGGGATGGGGCATCGAGGCCACCGCGAGCCGCCGCACCAGCTTCGGCCGCATCACAGCGGCCGTCCACGCCAGGTATCCGCCCAGGTCATGGCCGACGAGCGCGGCGTCCGGCTCGCCCAGCGAGCGGATCACACCGGTGATGTCGAGGGCGAGGTTGGCCGGGTCGTAACCCCGCGGCGTACGGTCGCTGCCGCCCACCCCGCGCAGATCCATCGCGACCGCGCGGTAGCCGGCGTCGGCGAGCGCGGGCAGCTGGTGCCGCCAGGTCCACCAGAACTGCGGAAAGCCGTGCAACAGCAGCACCAGCGGGCCGTCACCCAGCTCGGCGATGTGGAAACGCGCGCCGTTGGCCGCGACATCCCGGTGGGTCCAGGGGCCGTCGAGCCGTACGACCGACGCGGAGGTATCAGGGACGGTCATGCCGACGAGCGTGTCACATCCCGCGCCGGGCGTCCGCCATTGCTCCCGGCACGCGGATGCGGCTTGACGCTCCCCAGTACGGCGGCCGTCTCCTTGGACGAGGAGATCGACCGCTTCGGCGCCTTGACCTTCTTGAACTTCAGCAGCGCCAGCAGACCCAGGATCCCGGCGAACAGCCAGTAGATCCCGCCCACGATCAGGAAGCACCAGGCGAGGCCGAGGCCGGTCCACGAGCGCATGCCGTAGGCGAGGGCGAAACTCAGCACCGGCAGCGAGAACAGCAGCAGCACCCCGGCCACCATCCCCGCGCCGCTGCCGACCGCGGCCTTCTTGGCCCCCACCCGGAGCTCGGCCTTGGCCAGCGCGATCTCGTCGTGCACCAGCGCCGACAGCTCGGTGGTCGCCGTCGCCACCAGCTGGCCGAGGCTGCGGTTGCCGCCGTCGTCGGCTGCGCTCATCGCCATCTCCCTCTGCTCTTGTGCGTCTTACCGCTCGTGTCTTGTGCGTGTTGTGCTCGTGCTGCGTCGTCAGTGCTTGGTACGTCGTGCGTGCTTGTTACGTCGTCAGTGCTTGCTACGTCTTCTGCGCATTTCTGCGGGTGTCAAGCCTCTCAGATCATGCCGGACCATCGTCGCCGGAGTCGTTCGCGGCAGCCACCTCGGCAAGCCGCCGGTGTTCGGCGGCCTTTGCCTCGTGAATGGCGGCCATCCGCAGGTGGTACGCGGGGCTGTCGAGCTCATAGATATCCGGGATGCCGTCCATGTCCTCGTCCCGCTCCTCCTCCTGACACAGCCGCTGGTACTTGGTGTTGCGCAGTTTGAGGAGGATCCCGGCGAACAGGGCGGCGGTCAGCGAGCCGATGAGGACCGCCGCCTTGACCTCCTCGGCGAGCGTGGGATCGCCGGGGAAGGCGAGTTCGCCGATGAGGAGGGAGACGGTGAAGCCGATTCCGGCGAGGGCGGCCACGGCGAAGACATCGGCCCAGGCCAGCTCTTCGTTCAGCTCGGCCCTGGTGAAGCGGGCGGCGCACCAGGAGCCGCCGAAGACGCCGACTGCCTTGCCCACGACGAGGCCGAGGACGACGCCGAGGGTCTCCGGGCGGGTGAAGACATCCGCCACGGCGCCGCCGGAGAGCGGCACCCCGGCCGCGAACAGGGCGAACAGCGGCACCGCCACACCCGCCGACACCGGGCGCACCCGGTGCTCGACGCGCTCGGCGGGGGAGTGCTCCTCACCCTCCCGTACGGTGCAGCGCAGCATCAGGCCCATCGCGACGCCGGCGATGGTGGCATGCACACCGCTGGCGTGCATCAGCGCCCAGATCACCACGGCGAGCGGGAGGTATATCCAGGCCGTCCGGACGCCCTTGCGGTGCAGCAGCCAGAAGAGGGCGAGCGCGGCGACCGACAGGATCAGGGCGACGAAGTTGATGTGCTGGGTGAAGAAGATCGCGATGATGAGGATCGCGCCGAGGTCGTCGACGACCGCGAGGGTGAGCAGGAAGGCGCGCAGCGCGGCGGGCAGCGCGGTGCCGATCACGGCAAGGACGGCGAGCGCGAAGGCGATATCGGTGGCGGTCGGCACGGCCCAGCCCTTGAGGCTGCCGCCGCCGCTCGCGCTGACGATGACATAGACGAGCGCGGGCACGGCCATGCCGCAGACGGCGGCGATCACGGGCAGCGCGGCGGCCTTGGGGTCGCGCAGCTCCCCCGCGACCAGCTCGCGCTTGAGCTCGATACCGGCGACGAAGAAGAAGATCGTCAGCAGGCCGTCGGCGGCCCAGGAGGCGACCGAGAGATGCAGATGCAGCGCCTGGGGGCCGAAGGAGAAGTCCCTGATGTCGCCGTAGACGCCGCTGAGGGGGGTGTTGGCGAGGATCAGCGCCACGATGGCGGCCACCAGGAGGATCACACCGCCGACGGTCTCGGTGCGCAGCGCGTCGATGACGAACGTCCGCTCGGACAGCGACAGGCGTCCGAGAAACTTGCGGCTGGTGGGCGCGGCCACGGGCGGGCCTCCTGGGTGGGTCGAGGTGCGGATACACGTGTGGCGTATGCCGACCAGACTTCCCGGCGCTCCTGTCCATCATCTTGTCGCAATTTTTACGTGACAGCCACCTGCGGCGGCCGCGCGTGACGGCCATCTGCGGCGGCCGCGCGTGACAGCCGCCCGCCACCGGCGGCAGCCACAGCGAAGGGGCACCCCCGCCAGGCGGGAGCGCCCCTCGTCTGTTCGGCGCAGGTGCTGGGATCAGTCCTCGCTGGGGGCGGAGGGCAGCTTGCTCTGGATCAGCTCCATGACGGAGGAGTCGGTGAGCGTGGTGACATCGCCCAGCGCCCGGTTCTCGGCGACATCGCGCAGCAGACGGCGCATGATCTTGCCGGAGCGGGTCTTGGGCAGCTCGGCCACCGGCAGGATCCGCTTGGGCTTGGCGATCGGGCCGAGCTGCTTGGCCACATGCGCCCGCAACTCCTCGACCAGGCCCTCGTCCTCGGCCGCGCCGCCGCGCAGGATGACGAACGCGCAGATGGCCTGGGTGGTCTGCGGGTCGGTGGCGCCGACGACCGCCGCCTCGGCGACCTTGGGGTGCGAGACGAGCGCCGACTCGACCTCGGTCGTGGAGATGTTGTGGCCGGAGACCAGCATCACATCGTCGACCCGGCCGAGCAGCCAGATGTCGCCGTCGTCGTCCTTCTTGGCGCCGTCGCCCGCGAAGTAGCGCTTGTCGAAGCGGGACCAGTAGGTGTCGAGGTAGCGCTGGTCGTCGCCCCAGATGGTGCGGAGCATGGACGGCCACGGCTCGGTGAGCACCAGATAGCCGCCATGGCCGTTCGGCACCTCATTGGCCTCGTCGTCCACGACGGTGGCGGCGATGCCCGGCAGCGCGACCTGGGCCGAACCAGGCTTGGTGGCGGTGACGCCCGGCAGCGGGCTGATCATGATGCCGCCGGTCTCGGTCTGCCACCAGGTGTCGACGACGGGCGTGGTGTCCGCGCCGATGTGCTTGCGGTACCAGACCCATGCCTCGGGGTTGATGGGCTCGCCGACGGAGCCGAGGATCCGCAGCGAGGAGAGGTCGAACTTGGCCGGGATGTCGTCGCCCCACTTCATGCAGGCGCGGATCGCGGTCGGGGCGGTGTACAGGATGGTGACCCCGTACTTCTGGACGATCTCCCACCAGCGGCCCTGGTGCGGGGTGTCCGGGGTGCCCTCGTAGAGCACCTCGGTGGCGCCGTTGGAGAGCGGGCCGTAGACGATGTACGAGTGGCCGGTGACCCAGCCGACGTCCGCCGTGCACCAGAAGACATCGGTCTCCGGCTTGAGGTCGAAGACGGCGTGGTGGGTGTAGGAGACCTGGGTGAGGTAGCCGCCTGAGGTGTGCAGGATGCCCTTCGGCTTACCGGTCGTACCCGAGGTGTAGAGGATGAACAGCGGGTGCTCGGCGTCGAACGCCTCGGGGGTGTGCTGCTCCGGCTGGCGCTCCACGATCTCGTGCCACCAGACGTCGCGGCCCTCGCTCCAGTCCACCTCCTGGCCGGTGCGGCGGACGACCAGCACATTGCGCACGTTCTCTGTGCCGGGCCGGGTGAGCGCCTCGTCGACGGCGGGCTTGAGCGCGGACGGCTTGCCACGGCGGTAGCCGCCGTCGGCGGTGATGATGACCCGGGCGTCGGCGTCCTGGATACGGGTGGCGAGAGCGTCGGCCGAGAAGCCGCCGAAGACCACCGAATGCGGGGCGCCGATACGGGCACAGGCCAGCATCGCGACCACGGTCTCCGGGATCATCGGCATATAGATGGCGACCCGGTCGCCCGACCGGACCCCCAACTCGGTGAGTGCGTGGGCCGCTTGGGAGACCTCCCGCTGCAGTTCGGCGTAGGTGAGGGAGCGGGTGTCGCCGGGCTCGCCCTCGAAGTGGAGCGCCACCCGGTCGCCCAGGCCGTTCTCGACATGCCGGTCGACGCAGTTGTACGCCACATTGAGCTTGCCGTCGGCGAACCACTTCGCGAAGGGCGGGTTCGACCAGTCGAGTGTCTCGGTCGGCGCGGTCGCCCAGGACAGCCGACGGGCCTGCTCGGCCCAGAAGCCCAGGCGGTCCACCTTCGCCCGCTCATACGCCTCGGCCGTGACATTGGCGTTCGCGGTCAGCTCGGCGGGCGGCGCGAAGCGACGCTCCTCCCGAAGAAGGTTGGCCAGGCTCTCGTTACTCACGACATCTCCCATTCCCAGGGTGTCCGTTGTGTCCCAGGCCATAGCTCATCAGCCAACGGCACACCCTGACAAGGGCTGTCGCCGAAAATTGGTTTAGACCTGTCGTCGCGTATGTCACCGTCCCAGCTCCAGGGCGCCCCGAACGGGGTCGCCGCCCCGCTCCGCCACGCCGGAATGGCCCCTTCCAAGCCGGGTGGGGGCCGCCGTGGTGGCGAGGCAGACGGGCATCGGCGCGCCATGGTCCGGGCGGACGGGCAGAAACCTCCCCGTACCCGTGTCCAGGACATACGCCTGGGCCTCCGCCACCTGGAAATACATGCCGTGCAGCGCCAGTCCGCCCTCTGCCGCCCGCCGTGCCACACATCCGTGCTCCATCAGATGGTCGAGCTGCTGTCTCACATTGACCAGCGCCAGCCGCTCCACATCGTCGGCGATCGCCCGGCTCGACAGGGCGACCTCGCCGCGCCCCAGCCGGCCGATCCGCTCCATCCGCGCCAGCGCCGGTCTGCCGTGGCGCAGCCAGCGCTCCAGCGGCGTCCGGTCCCCGTTGGAGGATGCCCCGGGCCCGTCGGAGGGCGCCCCAGGCCCGCCGGATGGCTCGGCTCCGCCGGTGGACATCCCGGGTTGGGGCGGTGTGCGGACCGGCGTCGATGAGTCGAGCAGCGCCTGCATCGCACCGCATCCGGAGTGGCCGCACACCGTGATGCTGCTGATCTTCAGCACCTCCACCGCGTACTCGATCGCCGCCCCCACCGAGTCGCAGGAGTCATCGGCGCCCGGTGGTGGCACCAGATTGCCGACATTGCGCACGGTGAACAGATCGCCGGGGCCGCTTGAGGTGATCATGCTGGTCACCAGGCGGGAGTCGGCGCAGGTGAGGAACAGCTGGCTGGGCCGCTGCCCATCCCGTGCCAGCCGGGCCAGCTCATCGCGGACCAGCGGTGCCGTATGGCGCTGGAACGCGCTCACCCCGCCGAGCAGCTGACCGCCCGCGTCCCCGTCGGCGGCGACGCTCGCCCCGATGCCCGCGGCCGCCGGGGCCGGACGGGTGCAGCGGTGATCACGCCAAGGCGTCCATGGCCGGCAGGCCCGGGCGCCGTCCGCCTCCGCGACGCGACGCGCCGCCCGTCCATCGGCCGTAGGCCGCTCGGAGCCCGCCGCCCGCCCGGAACTCGCCGCCGGCCCGGAGCCCGAAGGCCGTCCGGAGCCTGAAGGGCGCCGGGAGCCCGGGGGTCGGAGGAGCACCGTAAGGAGGACGACCGCGAGGGCCGCGGCGGCGGCCATGAGTCCGGCCCGGAGCGAGGCGCCGCAGGCCGACGCGATGCCCAGCGAGACGGAGGCGATACCCAGTGAGAGAGGAACGGCGACCCGGAAGAAGAGGGCGGCCGAGGCGGAGAGATCTCCGTGTCTGAGGTGGGAGACCCGGTGGATCCGGTCCAAGAGCTTCAACATTCCCGTCTCCTCCGGGGCTTCGGTCGCGGGTAGGCGCGCGGCCGTGGGTCACGGCGTACTGCGGTACTGACTTCCAAGCGTTGGTAAATGAATCGTAATGCCGAGTAAAGTCGCTGGGAAGTCTTTTGGGGGAGTGTGGGCCGGTATTCCGTCTATGGGGTGAATAGTCATTTAAAACGCCTTGTCATCCTCTGTCTTTTTCTCCGTCCGTGCGAGGTTTGCTCCTGTCCGGCCCGATCTCCCGGGACAGGGCGCGACACGAGGAACGAGGTGGCGGTATGAGGGCCAGGGGAGGCGGAAGGGTTAGAAGAAACGTCACTGCACTGCTGGCCGCGGCCGCGCTCTCCGTGCCGGTCGGCTGCTCGGAAGACTCGCCCCAGACCCATGGACCGGGCGGCACCGCGGGCTCGCGCCACGACAGGGACAGCCCGCAGAAGGGTCCGGGGGCACCGATCCATCCCGACAAGGCCCCGAAGGTGGTCCGGCTCATCGGCGACGGATCGACCTCCGACACCGGCCCCCAGCCCCATCAGCCGAAGACCGAGCCGCTCGAACCGGGCGAGAAGCCACCGCAGTTCGTCGTCTTCTCCTGGGACGGCGCCGGCCAGGACAAGCAGAAGCTGTTCTCCCGCTTCCGCGCGGTCGGCAAGAAGTACGGCGCGACGATGACGTACTTCCTCAGCGGGGTGTACCTGCTGCCCGCGGAGAAGCGGTACCTCTACGATCCGCCCGAGCATCGGCGCGGCGCCTCGTCGATCGGTTTCAACGACGTCGAGGGCATCAAGGCCACGGTGGGGCAGCTCCGCGGCGCCTGGCTGGACGGCAATGAGATCGGCACCCACTTCAACGGCCACTTCTGCGGACGCCGTCGCGGAGTCGGCACCTGGTCGGCGCGCCAGTGGACCAGTGAGATCCAGCAGGCCGAGTCGTTCGTCGAGAACTGGAGGACCAACGCGGGCCTGGAGCATGAGAAGCCGCTCCCTTTCGACTACGACAAGGAGCTCGTCGGCGGTCGCGCACCCTGTCTCCAGGGGCAGAAGAATCTGATCCGGGCGGCCGCCAAGCTGGGCTGGCGCTATGACGCGAGCTCACCCGGCGGGCTGCAAATCTGGCCCCGCAAGATCCACGGCATCTGGGACTTCCCGCTGCAGCAGATCCCGGTACCGGGCCGCGCGTTCGAGACGCTCTCCATGGACTACAACTTCCTCGCCAACAAGCCGCGCAAGAAGAAGGGCAAGCGGCCCAAGCGCTCCACCTGGGGCCGTCCGATGCGCGACGGCATGCTCGCCGCCTTCGACCGGGCGTACGAGGGGAACCGGGCGCCGCTGTTCATCGGCAATCACTTCGAGTCCTGGAACGGCGGAACGTATATGCGCGCAGTGGAGGACGTCATCAAGGAGGTCTGCCCGCGCGAGGGGGTGCGCTGCGTGTCCTTCAAGCAGCTGGCCGACTGGCTGGACGCGCAGAACCCCCGCGTCCTGGAGAAACTGCGGGTGCTGGACGTCGGGATGCGGCCGCCGGGTGGCTGGAAGAGTTACCTGGCCGCCGAGCGGGGGCGGACGTCCGATCGCGAAACGGCGCACGAGCGGACGTCCGGGCACCACACGCGGACGGCTAAGCGGGAGCGGGAGTAGTGGCCGAGCTCTCCTCCGGCGCGAACTCCCGCAGCCCGAAGGCGGGGTCGACCTGGGCGGCAAGGTCGGCACCCGTCTTCGCGTTCCCCCAGCTCTGCGCGTTCTTCAGGTGGAAGTGCACCATCTGCCGGGTGTACCGCTGCCAGTCGCGCCGCTCGTACGAGGCGTCCACCGCGTCCCGCAGTGTCCGCAGTGCCTCGCGGTTCGGCTCCTCCAACTCCTGGAACCGGGGCGCACGGCCCTTCTCCATCGCCCGGACCCAGTCGGAGTGGCCGAACGCGACCAGCAGGTCATCGCCCACCTCCGCGCGGAGGAAGTCCAGGTCGTCCGGGCCCTGCACCTTGTTGCCGACCACCTGGAGCGCGACATCGAAGTCGCGGGCGTACTCCTTGTACTGGCGGTAGACGGAGACGCCCTTACGCGTGGGCTCGGCCACCAGGAACGTCATGTCGAAGCGGGTGAAGAGGCCGGAGGCGAAGGAGTCGCTGCCCGCCGTCATGTCGACGACGATGAACTCGCCACGCCCGTCGACCAGATGGTTCAGACACAGCTCGATCGCGCCGACCTTGGAGTGGTAGCAGGCGACACCGAGGTCGGATTCGGTGAAGGGGCCGGTCGCCATCAGCCGCACCGACCCGTTGTCGAGCGGCAGGGCGCGGGCACATGCCTGGTAGACGGGATTGTCCTCGCCGATCCGCAGCAGCCGCGAGCCCGCACCCGGCGGGGTGGTCTTGATCATGGTCTCGGCGGAGGCGATCCGGGGGTTCGTACCGCGCAAGTAGTCCTTGATCAGCGGGAGATGGGCGCCCATCGCGGGCAGTGCGGCGGCCTCCGCCTCGTCGAGACCGAGCGCCACACCCAGATGCTGATTGATATCGGCGTCGACGGCGACGACGGGGGCGTGGGTGGCGGCGAGATGGCGGATGAACAGCGACGACAGCGTGGTCTTGCCGCTTCCACCCTTGCCTACGAAAGCGATCTTCATGTTCACCTAGCGTAGGTGAGTGATCCCGGACCATGAGGGATTTACGTGAAGAACACCACTCCAACGAGGGGTGCCAGGTGCGAGGTGCGTAGTGTCGTACTCATGAGTACGTCAGCTGATCCGCTCGCCACCCTGGCCGCGCTGCCCGGTGTGACCGAGTCCGTGAACGCCGTACGGACCGCCGTGGACCGGGTCTATGGGCACCGAGTGATGCGCCGCCGCAGCAATGAGGTCACCTCCGAGGCGGCGTTGCGCGGGGCGCGGGGTTCCGCCGCGCTGGCCGGTGCGGACTGGGCGCTGGAAGAGGTGCGCCGCCGCACCGACTTCGGAGCCGAGGGCGATCCGCGCACGGTGGGTGCGGCACTGCGGCTGACCGCCGAGGCGGGGCAGCTGCTGAGCATCTGGCGGCAGTCGCCGCTGCGGGTGCTGGCCCGGCTGCATCTGGTCGCGGCGGGCGGGGCGGAGGGCGACGAGCGGATCGGGCGCCCCCGGCAGTCGGGTGAGCCGGTGGACGAGCCGCTGATCGGGTCCGATCTGCCGCTGCCGGACGCGGACGAGGTGGCGGGGCGGCTCGATGGGCTGGCCCGGCTGCTGCTCGCGGGCAGCGAGGCTCCGGCGCTGGTGACGGCGGCGGTGGTGCATGGCGAACTGCTCGCCCTGCGGCCCTTTGTCTCCCGCAATGGTCTGGTGGCGCGGGCGGCCGAGCGGATCGTGCTGGTCGGCAGCGGTCTCGATCCGAAGTCCATCTGCCCGGCCGAGGTGGGGTACGCGGAGCTGGGCGCCGCGCCGTACATGGCGGCGCTGGAGGGCTATGCGTCCGGGACGCCGGAGGGGATGGCGGTGTGGATCGCGCACTGCGGACGGGCGGTTGAGCTCGGGGCGCGGGAGTCCACGGCGGTCTGCGAGGCGCTGCAGCGCGGGGCGGCCTGACGCGGATGGGGGTGACCTGACGTCGGAGAGGCGCGGGCTGAGGCGGGATGGCTGCGGTCTGACGTCGGACGAGACGGGCCGGCCCCGGACAAGAGTTGCGGCGGTACCACGTGGGCACCGCCGCTGGCACAGCTACCGGGTTACCATGCGTGCAATCTCATTCGCCCATCAGGTCGGGAACTTCTGCCCGTCACCTGGTGCGGCTGGCCCGTAATCGACGGGTCGACGTCGCGTGGGTGCTCAGCATCTGTGCTCGGTCCGTGGGGCCTTGGCGTCTGAGGGTTTCCTCCCGGATACCCCTGGTCTCGCGGGCCGTCAATTCCTTTGTACTCCTGCGAGAGGCCAATCGGAACCCCTCACCGCAGATCTTTGCTGCTACCCCTAAATGCGGACATAAGGGGCGCGGCGCCGATTGGTGTACCACAGCAGTCCGGCGGTGGCGGCGGCCGCGCCGACGGCGGCCGCCACGGCGAGAACCGGGCGCGGTGGCATGGAGAGTGAGGGCCTGCGCTGCTTCAGCCGCACCGGGCGGCTGAAGGAGAGCACCGGCCAGCCGCGGGCCGCCGCCTCGCGCCGCAGCGCCCGGTCCGGGTTGACCGTATGGGGATGGCCGACCGCCTCCAGCATCGGGAGATCGGTCACCGAATCGCTGTAGGCGTAACAGCGCGACAAGTCGTAGCCCTCCGACTCCGCCAACTCGGCGATCGCCTCCGCCTTGGTCGGGCCATAGGCGTAGTACTCCACCTCTCCGGTGAACATGCCATCCTCGACGACCATGCGAGTGGCCACCACGCGGTCCGCGCCCAGGAGCTCGCCGATCGGCTCGACCACCTCCGCGCCGGAGGTGCTGACGATCACCACATCGCGGCCGGCGGTGTGATGCTCCTCGATGAGCGAGGCGGCCTCGTCGTAGATGATGGGGTCGATGAGGTCGTGCAGGGTCTCCGCGACGATCTCCTTGACCTGCTGGACATTCCATCCTCGGCAGAGCGCGGAGAGGTACTTGCGCATCCGCTCCATCTGCTCGTGATCGGCGCGGCCGGCGAGGAAGACAAACTGTGCATAGGCGGTACGCAGTGCGGCCCGGCGGTTGATCAGCCCACCCCGGTAGAAGGACTTGCTGAAGGTGAGAGTGCTTGACTTCGCAATGACCGTCTTGTCCAGGTCAAAGAAGGCAGCTGTCCGAGGCAAGGAGTGGTTTTCCACGACGCCGAGCATAGGGCCCACCATTCGGCGTAAGCTGAGGCGCGTGGGTTTGCCTGAGAAGGCTCTCGGGTACACCATGGAAGTCACGGATCGTTCGCGACCGTGCTAACCCGGCCCGACTCCTCCCCCCCCGAGTCGGCCGTGGGGACGACCCCCGCTCTCCCCCCCGGCGGGGGTCGTCGCATGTCCGGATGCATTTTCGGCGTTCTCACGAGATCTTGCTCCCCTCCGTCGGGCCCGTGCGGCTCCGCCTCTCCACAGCTTGAGCGGTAACCGTACGTAATCGCCAGGCTGCGCTCCGGAAGTCACTGGTTTAGGTGACTGGGATATTCACAACTGATGAGTTGTCCACGGTTTTGGATGAAGATCCCCAAGATTTCCTGGATCGCAGCACGGTGATTCTCCGCGCTGCTCGCACTCGCCGTTCGCGGGAGTGAGAGCGCGTAACGGATATGGGAGGGGATCGTGACTGCATCCATCACACCGGAACGCCCTTCGGCGACCGAAGGACAGCGAAGCAGACCGCTCATCGTCACCGAGGACGAGGCGCTTCTCGACGATCTGCTGCGGCTGTGCGCGGCGGCCGGAGCGGAACCGGAAGTGGCGCATGGCGCGCTCACCCGCCGGGGCAGCTGGGAGGCCGCACCGCTGATTCTGGTCGGCGACGACTCGGCCGCCCGGCTGTCCGACCGAGCCCGCAGACAAGGGGTGCTGCTCATCGGGCGCGATCTGGACGACCACGGCATCTGGCGGCGGGCGGTGGCGCTCGGCGCCGACAATGTGGCGTTCCTGCCCGATGCCGAGACCTGGCTGGTGGACCGGATCGCCGATGTCGCCGAAGGCGTGGGGCGGCAGGCCCTGACCGTCGGGGTGATCGGTGGCCGCGGCGGCGCGGGCGCTTCCACCCTCGCCTGCGCCCTGGCGGTCACCGCGGCCCGCTCCGGCCGGCGCACCATGCTGATCGATGCCGATCCGCTGGGCGGCGGGCTCGATGTGCTGCTCGGCGGCGAGGGCGCGCAGGGGCTGAGATGGCCCGCCTTCGCCGAGTCGCGGGGGCGGGTCGCCGGAAGCGCCCTGGAGGAGTCGCTGCCGGAGCTGCACGCGCTGCGGGTGCTCAGCTGGGACCGCGGCGATTCGGTCGTCATCCCGCCGTCCGCGATGCGGGCGGTGCTGGCCGCGGCCCGACGGCGCGGCGGGGTCGTGGTGGTGGATCTGCCGCGCCGCGTCGACGACGCGGCGGCCGAGGCGCTGTCCCAGATCGACCTCGGGCTGCTGGTCGTCCCGGCGGAGCTGCGAGCGGTCGCGGCCGCCCACCGGGTGGCGTCCACGGTGGGCATGGTGCTGCGGGATCTGCGCGCGGTGGTGCGGGGCCCGTGCGGGCCGGAGCTCGGCGACGAGGAGATCGCGGAGCTGCTCGGGCTGCCGCTGGCCGGTCAGCTGCCACCGGAGCCCGGTCTGGCGGACGCGTTCGAGGGCAGGGAGCCCCCGGGTGGCAGCCCCCGTGGCCCGCTCGGCCGGTTCTGCGCCGAGTTCTGGGCGCGTGCGCTCGCCGACGAGGGAGGTGCCAGCGCATGAGCGTCGTATCGCCGGATCTGCTGGACGCGGTGCGGCTGCGGCTGGCCGGGAGCGGCGCGGAGCCCACGCCCGCGCGGGTGGCGTCGGCTCTGCGGGAGGAGGGGCGGCTGCTCGGCGACACCGAGGTGCTCGGGGTGGTGGAGGCGCTGCGCTCGGAGCTGGTCGGCACCGGTCCCCTGGAGTCGCTGCTGGCCGCCCGCGATGTCACGGACGTCCTGGTCACCGCCCCCGACGAGGTGTGGGTGGACCGCGGCTCGGGGCTGGAGCGCACGGCCGTCACCTTCGTGGACGCGGCCGCCGTGCGCAGGCTCGCGCAGCGGCTCGCCGCGGTGGCCGGGCGGCGGCTGGACGACGCCCGGCCATGGGTGGACGCCCGGCTGCCGGACGGGACCCGGCTGCATGCGGTGCTCCCTCCGGTCGCGGTCGGCTCGACCTGTCTGTCGCTGCGGGTGGTGCGCCCCCGGGCCTTCTCCCTCGCGGAGCTGGAGGCGGCTGGGACGGTGCCGCCGGACGGCGCGCGGCTGCTGCGGTCCATGCTGGACGCCCGGCTGTCCTACCTGATCAGCGGCGGCACGGGCTCGGGCAAGACAACGCTGCTGAGCACCCTGCTCGGGCTGGTCGGGCCGCGGGAGCGGATCGTCCTCGCCGAGGACTCGGCCGAGCTGCGGCCCGACCATCCGCATGTGGTCCGGCTGGAGACCCGCCCCGCCAACCAGGAGGGCCGGGGCCAGGTCACCCTTCGGGATCTGGTGAGGCAGGCGCTGCGGATGCGCCCCGACCGGCTCGTGGTCGGGGAGGTGAGAGGCGCAGAGGTCACCGACCTCCTGGGGGCCCTGAACACCGGCCATGAGGGCGGCTGTGGCACTGTCCACGCCAATACGGCGGCCGACGTGCCCGCGCGGCTGGAGGCGCTCGGCTCGACCGCCGGTCTGGACCGGGCCGCGCTGCACAGCCAGTTGGCGGCGGCGCTGTCGGTCGTGGTCCATCTGGTGCGGGACCGCGCCGGGCGGCGCAGGATCGCCGAGCTGCATGTGCTGGACCGGGACCGGGCGGGCTTTGTCACGACCCTCCCCGCGGCCGTCTGGAGCCCTGAGGGCTTCGAGCGGGCGGCGGGCTGGCAGCGGCTCCAGCGGCTGTGCGCACGGGGCGGAGGCGCGGCATGACGGGCGCGGGAGTGGATCCGGGGGCGCTGACGCTCTGCGCCGTGACGCTGTGCGTGGGCGCGGCCTTATGGCTGCTCACCGGGCGGGACCGGGAGCTGCGCCGGGCCAGGCTGCTGTTGGCCGGCGGCGGACCCGTCGAGCCCGCGGGAGCCGACCCGGTGCGGCGGCTGTCCGAGACCGCCGTCTGGCTGCGGGAGCGCTGGCGGGTCAAGTACGGCGGGCGGATGGGGCGTGAGCTGCTGTGCCTGCCGGTCGGATGTGTGATCGCGCTGCTGGGCGCGTCGGTTCTGCCGCTGCTCGGAGCGGTGCTGGCCACCCCGGTCGTCGGCCGCTGGCTGCGGTCCCGGCGGGGCGAGCGGGACCGTGTGCGGCGCGCCGCCGGGGTGATCCAGCTCTGTGCCACCGTGGCGGGCGAGCTGCGGGCCGGGCGGCATCCCGGCGAGGCGCTGCTGGCGGTGGATCCTGGCCACCTGAGGGAGCGTTGGGGGCTGGTGACGGCCGCGGCGCGGTTCGGCGGGGATGTGCCGGACGCCCTGCGGAGAGTCGCCCGGCTGCCGGGCGCCGAGGGGCTGACCGGGGTCGCCGCCTGCTGGCAGGTGGCGGTCGACGAGGGGGCGGGGCTGGCGGCGGGTCTCGACCGGGTGGCGGCGGCGCTGCGCGCCGAGCGGGACCAGCGGGAGAGCCTGGACGCCAAGCTGGCGGGAGCCAAGGCCACCGCCCTCGGGCTGGCTGTGCTGCCCATCGTCGGGCTGGTGCTGGGCGGCCTGATGGGCTCCGATCCGCTGCATGTGCTGCTGCACACCCCGGCCGGGCTGAGCTGTCTGCTGCTGGGCGGCCTGCTGGAGTGGGCGGGCCTGGTCTGGACCGGCCGGATGGTGCGGGCGGCGCGTGAGCCGGGGCGGCGGCGAGGGGATCCGCACCTGGGCCGAGGCCCAGCGGATCGCCGGGGTGGCCGATGAGCGCCGAGGTTGTCCACAGCCTGGGGATTTCGCTGTCCTTCCTGGCGGCGGCCCTGTGCACGGCGATGGCGATGGTCGAGGCCCGTCAGGAGCGGGGCGCCCGACGACGGCTGGCGGTGCTGCTTCCGGGTGCGGAGGACGGTCGGCCGCGACGGGCCCGGCCGTGGCGGCGGTGGCGCGCCAGGTCCGGTGCGGGCGCTCTGCCCGCCTGGGCCGCGCCGGGCGGCTCGCTGACGATCGCCGTCGTCCTCGTCGGAGGGCCGCCGGGGTGGGTGCTGGGTCTCGCCGCGGCCTGCGGCCTCTGGTGGTGGCAGCGGCACCGCCGGGCCACGGCTGGGCGGTCCGGCCCCGACCGGCACCTCGAGGCCCTCGCCGCGTGTCAGATCCCGCTGGCCGCCGATCTGCTGACGGCCTGCCTGGCGGCCGGAGCGGGCCCGCGCAAGGCGGCGGAGGCGGTGGGAGGTTCGCTCGGCGGCCCGGTCGGCGAGCGGCTTGCCCAGACCGCGGCGGAGCTGCGGCTGGGCGGCGAACCCGCCCATGCCTGGGGGCGCATCGGGGCCCTGCCCGGAGCGCAGGGGCTGGCGCGCGCTCTGGAACGTGCCGGGACAACGGGCGCTCCGGCGGTGGAGCCGGTGTCCCGGCTGGCGGCCGAATGCCGGGCCGAGCAGGGGCGGGAGGCGATGAGACGGGCCGACCGCACCGGTGTGCTGGTCAACGCACCGCTCGCGGGCTGCTTCCTCCCCGCGTTCCTGCTGGTCGGCCTGGTCCCGGTGATGATCGGGCTGGCCCGCGGCCTGATGGGTGACGGCCCCTGAGCACGGGCGGGACCAGGACGACGACCCAGCGAACGACAGCGGCACGAGCGGCAGCTGCACGACAACGGCACGACGAACGACGACAGCACGGCGAACGACGACAGTACGGCGAACGACGACACCGCGGCCGGTGACACCGCGGACAGGACAAGGGGGGCCGACATGGTGAAGCAGTGGTGGGTACGGCGGTACGCGGCGGCGCGGGCGAAGGCCGAGGCGGGCATGACCACCGCCGAGTACGCGATGGGAACGATCGCGGCATGCGGTTTCGCCGCGGTGCTCTACAAGGTGGTGACCAGCGGGGCCGTCAGCGGAGCGCTGCAGTCGGTCATCGGACGGGCACTCGATGCGCAGTTCTGAGTCGCCGGGAACGGGGGAGCGGACGGGCTCGCGCGCCAGGAGCGGCGCGCGGGGCGTCCCGAGGGCCAGTGGCGTCCGGAGGGCCCGCGGCGGCGTCCCGAGGGCCCGGAGCATGCCCATGACGGGCGTCCCGGGGGCTCGGGGCCCTGCGCGGGACAGCGGCTACGTCACGGCGGAGGCGGCCGTCGCGCTGCCGGTGCTGGCGCTGTTCGCCCTGATGCTGATCTGGGGGCTGATGGCCGCGTCCGCGCAGCTTCAGTGCGTGGACGCGTCCAGAGCCGGGGCGAGGGCGGCGGCGCGTTCGGAGCCGGAGGCGGACGCGATGGCCGCCGCCCGCTCGGCCGCGCCCGATGGAGCGCGGGTCGAGCTGTGGCGGGAGGGGGACCTGGTGCGGGTGCGGGTCCATGCCCACGCCGCCGGTCCCGGTCCGCTGGCGGTGCATCTGCGCGGCGAGGCCGCCGCGCTCGCCGAGGACTCGGTGGGCGCGGACGGCGCGATGGGCCGGGTCGGCGCGGACGACGCGGGTGGTACGGCCCGGGATGCGGTCCCGTGAGCGCGGGAGGCGGTCCCGTGAGAAGGGCGGACGACCGGGGGTCGGCCACCGTCTGGACCGCGCTGGCCGCGACGGCCCTGTGCGTGGTGTTCGCGGCCGTGCTGGCGGCCGGGCAGGCCATGGTGGCGCGCCATCGGGCGGGCGGAGCCGCCGATCTGGCGGCGCTCGCGGCGGCGGACCACGGCCTGGAGGGGGCTCGTACGGCGTGCGGTCTCGCCCGGCGGGTGGCCTCCGCACAGGGGGCGCGCGTGGTGCGGTGCGCCCTGAGCGGTGAGATCGCGGATCTCACGGCGGAGGTGCGCACCGGCCCGTTCGCCCTCCGCGTCCGGGCGCGGGCGGGGCCTGCGGGCACTCCGGTCACCGGACAGCCGTCCCCACCGGGTGGCGGGGAACGCTCACTCGGCGGTCGGCGGCTGCTCCGGGGCACCGGCGAGCAGGGTCGTCAGCAGGCGGATGGCGGCCTTCTTGTCCAGCGGGTCATTGCCGTTGCCGCACTTGGGCGACTGGATGCAGGACGGGCATCCCGCCTCGCACTCGCAGACGGCGATCGCCTCACGGGTGGCCGCCAGCCAGCGGGCGGCCGTGTGGAAGGCGCGCTCGGCGAAGCCCGCGCCGCCCGGGTGCCCGTCGTAGACGAAGACGGTCGGCAGCAGCGTGTCGGGGTGCAGCGGGATGGACACCCCGCCGATGTCCCAGCGGTCACAGGTGGCGAAGAGCGGCAGGATGCCGATCGAGGCGTGCTCGGCGGCGTGCAGGGCGCCGCCGAGGGCCTGGGGGTGCACCCGGGCCTCCTCGAGCTGGTCGTCGGTCACCGTCCACCACACGGCCCGGGTGCGCAGGGTGCGCGGCGGAAGGTCCAGCTTGGACTCGCCGAGGACCTCACCGGTGATCAGCTTGCGGCGAAGAAAGGAGACCACCTGGTTGGTGACCTCGACGGAGCCGAAGCACAGCCGCGCGTCCCCCCAGGGGATCTCGGTGGTGGTCTCCAGGATGGAGATCGCCGTGGTGTCGCGGGCCGTGGTCGAGTAGGGCGGAGTGGCCTCCTCCACCAGGGCGACCGAGTCGTCGAGGTCGAGCTCTTTGACGAGATAGCTCCGGCCCTGGTGGAGGTGGACGGCGCCCTCGTGGACGGTGGTGTGGGCCGCCGCGGCGTCCACAGTGCCCAGCAGCCGCCCGGTCGCCGCCTCCACGACCTGGACCGGGCTGCCGCCCGCCCCGCGGATGTCGGTGAGGTCGGCGGCGCGCTCACGGCGGGTCCAGTGCCAGGCCTTCGCCCGGCGGCGCAGCAGCTTGCGCTGCTCCAGCTGCGGCATCAGCTCCTCCGTGGCGGGCCCGAAGAGCTCCAGGTCGGGCTCGCTGAGCGGAAGCTCGGCCGCGGCCGCGCACAGGTGCGGTGCGAGGACGTAAGGGTTGTCCGGGTCCAGGACGGTGGACTCCACCGGCTGCCGGAAGAGGGCGTCCGGGTGGTGGACGAGATAGGTGTCCAGCGGGTCGTCCCGGGCGACCAGGATCGCGAGGGCCCCTTCGCCGGTGCGCCCGGCCCGCCCCGCCTGCTGCCACAGGGAGGCGCGGGTGCCGGGATAGCCCGCCACGACCACGGCGTCCAGCCCGGCGATGTCCATCCCCAGCTCAAGGGCGGTGGTCGCGGCGAGCCCCAGCAGCTCACCGGAGTGCAGGGCCTTCTCCAGGGCGCGGCGCTCCTCGGGGAGATAGCCGCCGCGATAGGCGGCGATCCGGTCCGGCAGCGAGCGGTCCACCTCCGCGAGCCGCTCCTGGGCGATGAGCGCGATGAGCTCCGCGCCCCGCCGGGAGCGCACGAAGGTGACCGTACGGACGCCCTGGACGGCCAGGTCGGTGAGCAGGTCCGCGGACTCGGCCGTGGCCGTGCGGCGCACGGGGGCGCCCTGCTCGCCGTGGAGCTCGGTCAGCGGCGGCTCCCAGAGGGCGAAGACGACCTCGCCGCGGGGCGAGCCGTCCTCGGTGATCTCCACCACGGGCACGCCGGTCAGCCGGCCCGCGGCGACTGCCGGATCGGAGGCGGTGGCCGAGGCGAGCAGGAAGACCGGCGAGGAGCCGTAGCGGGCGCAGACGCGGCGCAGCCTGCGCAGCACCTGGGCCACATGGGAGCCGAAGACACCCCGGTAGGTGTGGCACTCGTCGATCACCACATAGCGCAGGGCGCGCAGGAAGGAGGACCATCTGGGGTGGCCGGGCAGGATGCCCCGGTGGAGCATGTCGGGGTTGGTGAGCACGTAGTTCGCGTACTGCCGGACCCACTCACGCTCCTCGACGGGCGTGTCGCCGTCGTAGACCGCCGCCCGGATGCCGGTGCCCAGCGGGGCGGTGAGGTCGGCCACCGCGCGCCGCTGATCGGCGGCCAGCGCCTTGGTGGGGGAGAGGTACAGGGCGGTCGTCCCCCGGCCGCTGGGCTCCTCCGAGCCGTCCAGCAGAGTGCTGAGGACGGGGGCCAGATAGGCGAGGGACTTGCCGGAGGCGGTTCCGGTGGCCACGACCACGGATTCGCCGCGCAGCGCGTGTTCGGCCGTGCGCGCCTGATGGGCCCAGGGGCGCTCGATGCCGACCGCGCGAATGGCGTTGATCACCTCTGGCCGGATCGCCGAGGGCCAGTCGGCATGGGTTCCCGGGCGTGGGGGCAAGTGCTCCGTATGAGTGATGCGCGTGCTCCGGCTCGCCCCGGTGCTCAACCGGCCGAGGACGGCCCGGGGTGAGGGGCGTATGCCCGCCTGCCGCGGGATTTGGTTGTCGGCCATCGACACCGAGTGTGTCACTGGTCTGACGGACAATGGTCTCAAGGCGTCGTGCACGCCTGCTGGTAAGTGATTGAATGCCATCGCGGCTGCCGATCCATGGGGGGCGACCGCTCGATGCAAGGTGCTGGAGGATCCGTGGACCTGTCCCTGTCGACTCGGACCGTCGATGACCGCACGGTCGTCGAGGTCGGTGGCGAGATTGATGTATACACCGCGCCCAAGCTGCGCGAGCAGCTGGTCGAGCTTGTCAACGACGGCAACTACCACCTGGTCGTCGACATGGAGGGCGTCGACTTTCTCGACTCCACCGGACTCGGCGTGCTCGTCGGCGGGCTCAAGCGAGTGCGGGCCCACGAGGGCTCGCTGCGCCTGGTCTGCAACCAGGAGCGCATTCTGAAGATCTTCCGCATCACCGGCCTGACCAAGGTGTTCCCGATTCACACCTCGGTCGAGGACGCTGTCGCGGCGACCGACTGACAAGATCGCCGAAGGAAGACACAGAAGGGGGGTCCGGGCGGCGCTCGCCCGGCCCTCCCCATACGCACGCCCATACGCCCGAGGGGGATGGCATGGCCACCGTCGAACTCCGCTTCAGCGCGCTGCCCGAGCACGTCAGGACCGCTCGTCTTGTCGCGGCTGCCGTGGCGCGCCGGGCGGGGGTGGATGAGGCCGTGCTCGACGAGGTGCGGCTCGCGGTCGGCGAGGCCTGCACGCGTGCGGTCGGGCTCCACCTGAGCAATGGGGTGGAGGCACCGGTGCGGGTGATCCTGACCGAGGAGGAGAAGAAGTTCTCCATCGAGGTCGGTGACGAATCCCCGACCTCGGCCGCTCTGGCGCCCGGCTCCCATCCGGAGGCGGACGACGAGGCCGAGGGCGAGGACGAGATGGGCCTCGCCGTCATCAGCGGGCTCGTCGACGATGTCGAGGTGACGACCAGCGAGACCGGTGGAGTGATCCGGATGAGCTGGCCGACCTCGCCCCAGCCTCTGGTGTCCTAGCTCAAGCCAAGGCCTTTGGTGGCCTGGCCCACCGGTTCGGGTTCCGCCCGTACCGGGTCGGGCCATGTCCTCGCCGGTTTGGGCCATGTCCTCGCCGGTTTGGGGCGTGTTCTCGCTGGTTTGGGGCGTGTTCTCGCCGGTTCGGGCCCTGTCCCAGCGGGCCGGGCCTCTCGCCTCGCCCCGGGGCCCGGCGCGGGCCTGAACTCGCCCTGGCCGCCGAGTCGGGCCCCTCGAGGGGCATCTGCCCGTCATCCCTCGCCCGATCTTCCGGACCACCGGACCGGCCGTTTCAAGATCGCCGGTCCGACGTCGGCGTGCCCGCGCCCGCTCGGCGGCATCGTCCCGGCGCACCCCGGGCGCACCCCACGGCGCATCTCTCGGCGCGCCTTTTCTCGATCTCGGGCGTACGCTCTGAACAGCGCTTTTATCAGTGCGACGCAACCGTCGCAAGATCGCCATTGAGATCATCCATTAGATCATTTATAGAGATCACTTTACATCCGTCACCGAATTGTCGACCTTCCTTCTTCCGAAGGAATTCGTACCGCCAAACCTATTGATCTTCGCTGGTGCGGGGGAATTCCCATTCCGGCGCCCTGTTTTGATCGTGTGACGCTCCCTACAATCCGTCCACATCTCGAGCTCAGGACGCCTGAGCGTGGCGGCTCTTCTGCGGTCGCAGAACTGCTGCGCGCCCATGTGCCAAACGTCAAGGAGGACGAATGGCGGGGCCTCTCACCCCTCATCAGCTGGACCTCACCCCAACCCTGGCCGCCGCAGAGCTGACCGACGACAACCGTGTGCTCGTGCTGGTGATCGCCGCCGTCGCGATCGCGGCGCTCGCGGTCGCGGTGGTGCTGGTACGACAAGTCCTCGCGGCCGGCGAGGGCACGGACAGTATGAAGAAGATCGCCGAAGCCGTTCAGGAAGGCGCCAATGCTTATCTGGCCCGGCAGCTGCGCACCCTCGGTGGATTCGCCGTGGTGGTGTTCTTCCTGCTCATGCTGTTGCCGGCGGACGACTGGCCGCAGCGCATCGGGCGTTCGGTGTTCTTTCTGATCGGTGCGGCATTCTCGGCGGCGACCGGCTATATCGGGATGTGGCTCGCGG
>NZ_JAAAYH010000410.1:0-8074 GCF_018035285.1 Streptomyces sp. MK37H
GGCGCCCTCATTCCGCAGCGCGGACCGCCTCGTCCGTCTCCCGTGGCCAGGCCCGGCCCTCCTGGCGTTCCACCTCGCGGTTGAAGCGGGTCAGGACGTCCTCGAAGCGGGCCACGTCCTCCGGGGTCCACGACTCCAGCAGCCGGGACAGGTCGGTCTGCCTGCAGGTCCGTTCCGCCGCCATGCGGTCGGCTCCCTGCGGGGTGACGCGGAGCTTGCGGGCCAGGCCGCCCCCCGGGTCCGGGATGCGTTCGACGAGGCCGGCCCGGAGCAGGGCGCCGGTCTGGCGGTTGACGGTCGAGACGTCCAGCTGGAACGCGTCGGCCAGCTGGCCGATGGTCATCGCGCCCTCGGCGTCCAGGCGGGAGAGGAGCAGGTAGCCGGAGCGGTCAAGGCGGGTGGGAGTGCACGGTTCGGTGCGGGGAGCTGTGCCGGTGTCCGGCTGCGTCGTGGGGTCCTGGGGGTCCGTCGCCTGGCCCTTGCGTTCGCGGGGGGTCAGGACTGAGCACCTGGCCACCAGCATCAGCTCGCGTTCCAGCCGCTCCAGCCGACGATCCAGCACGATTCCTCCTCGCCTCCCCCGCGCCCCTCAATGGAAGTGTGCACGATACACACCATGTGTAGGATGCACATCTCTCATGCTTCCATCAATCTCCTGAACTTTCTTTGGAGGCGGCATTCGCATGCCCCAGTCAGCCCCACCTCGCGTCGCGGAACCTCTGAGCGCCGCGCCGTCCGGCACGCCGCTCCCGCGGGAGGTCGGCGGCGGCTTCGTGGCGGTGCTCGCGTTCTGCGGCATCGCCGTGTCCGTCATGCAGACGCTGGTCGTTCCGCTGGTCACCGAGCTGCCCCAGCTGCTGCACACCACGAGCTCCAACGCCTCCTGGGTGGTCACCGCCACCCTGCTCGCCGGTGCCGTCTCCACGCCCGTCATGGGGCGGCTCGGGGACATGTTCGGCAAGCGCCGGATGCTGATGGTCGCGCTGGCGCTGATGGTCATCGGCTCGCTGACCTGCGCCGTCACCTCCGACCTGGTGGTGATGGTGATCGGCCGGGCCATCCAGGGCGGGGCCATGGGGGCCATTCCGCTCGGCATCAGCGTCATGCGGGACGAGCTTCCGCCGCACAAGCTGGGCTCGGCGATGGCCCTGATGAGCTCGTCGCTCGGCATCGGCGGTGCGCTGGGGCTGCCCGCCGCCGCGTTCGTGGCGCAGCACACCAACTGGCATGTGCTCTTCTACGGGGCCGCGGGGCTGGGCGCGATATCCATCGCCCTCGTGCTCGCCGTCGTCCCGGAGTCCGCCGTCCGCACCCCCAGCCGCTTCGACGCCATCGGCGCGCTCGGGCTGACGGCCGGTCTTGTCTGTCTGCTGCTGCCCATCACCAAGGGCGGTGACTGGGGGTGGACGAGCGGCACCACGCTCGGGCTGTTCGGCGCGTCCGTCGTGATCCTGCTGCTCTGGGGCGTCTTCGAACTCCGTACCGCCGAGCCGCTGGTCGACCTGCGGACCACGGCGCGGCGCCAGGTGCTGCTGACCAACCTCACCTCGATCATGGTCGGCTTCTCGTTCTACGCGATGTCGCTGATCCTTCCGCAGCTGCTGCAGCTGCCGGAGGCCACCGGGTACGGCCTGGGCCAGTCGATGGTCATGGCCGGGCTCTACTTCGCCCCCATGGGCGTCGCGATGATGCTGGTCTCCCCGCTGTCCGCGCGGATCAACGCCGCGCGCGGGCCGAAGGTCTCGCTGGTCCTCGGGCTGCTCGTCATCGGCGCGACATACGGTGCGGGGCTCGTCATGATCGACCACATCTGGCAGATCGTGGTGCTGTCCACCGCGCTCGGCGTCGGTATCGGTATCGCGTACTCGGCGATGCCCACCCTGATCGTCAGCGCCGTCCCCGCCGCCGAGACGGGTGCGGCGAACGGGCTCAACACCCTCATGCGGTCGATCGGCATGTCCACCTCCAGCGCGGTGGTGGGCGTGATCCTGGCGCACCAGACCATCGACTTCGGTGGGGTGGCGCTGCCGAGCAAGGACGGGTTCAAGGTCTCGTTCCTGGTGGCGTGCGCCGCATCGGTCGCCGGTCTGCTGATCGCCCTCTGCCTGCCCGGGCGGCAGCGCGCTGGGCGGACGGCGGGCTCGGGTCCCGTGGCCACTTCGGCTCCGGTGGCTGATTCCGGTCCTGCGGTTGCTTCCGCTCCGGTCGCTGATTCCGCTCCTGTGGTTGCTTCCGTTCCGGTCGCTGACTCCGCTCCTGCGGTTGATTCCGCTCCGGTTGGTGTTCCGGTTGCCGCTGCCGCCGCGGAGGCGGTCGCCGAGGCGCCTGCCTCAGGGGTCGTCGACGACCTCCCCGACCTCACCGGCGGCGTCATCCACGGCCGTGTCCTCGGCCCCGGCGACACCCCCCTCGTCGACGCCGCCATCACCCTCATCGACACCGGCGGCCGCCAGCTCGGCCGTACCGTCACCGGCCGCGACGGCCGGTACCACCTGCCCGCGCCCGACACCGCGAGCGTCGTCCTCATCGGCTCGGCCGCCGGGCATCAGCCGCAGGCCGCCACGCTGCTGGTGTCGGATCTGCCGGTCGTCTGCGATCTGCGGCTGTCCGGCGGGGGCGGGCTGACCGGGTCCGTACGGGCCGTCGGCGGGGAGCCGTTGGCCGGTGCGACCGCCACGGCCACCGGGCCCGAGGGCGAGGTCGCGGGGTCGGCGATCGCCGACAAGAAGGGCGAGTTCGCGCTGCCGGAGCTGGCCCCGGGGACGTACACCCTGACCGTGGCCGCCGCCGGGCACCGGCCGTACGCCACCCAGGTGGAGCTCACCGCCGGTGAGCCGGTGCGCGTGGACGCCGAGCTGCCGCCCGCGGCCCGGGTCCGGGGCACCGTACGGGACCGGGGCGGCCGACCGCTCGAGGAGGCGCGGGTCTCGCTGCTGGACGCCTCCGGGGACGTGGTCGGCCAGGTCATCACCGGTACGGACGGGTCCTTCGGCTTCGAGGCCCTCACCGGCGACCACTACACGGTGGTGGCCAGCGGCTACGCCCCGGCGACCCGCCAGATCACGGTCGGCGGCGCGGCGGGCACCGAGCGGCGGGATGTGGACTTCCTGCTGGGGCACGGCGACGACGGCGGGGCGTGAGTCCGGGCCCTCAGGGGCAGGGCCCGGGCAGAGCATGACGTAAGGCAGCAGCATGTAAGGAGCAGCGCCCCTGGGCTCTGCTCCTTACTCATTCGTCCTCCTCGGGGAGCCCCTCCTCGGGGAGGCCCTCCTCAGGGAGCCCCTCCTCCTCGGGGAGGCTCTCCCACGCCTCGCCCTTCCGGTACAGCTCGAACCCCTCCTCGTCCGCGATGGACTCCGCCTGGGCCCGGCTGCGAAGGGAGATCTCGTACGTATGGCTGTCGACGGTCGCGTGGACGCCCGAGCCGTCGGTGACCGTCTCGATCGAATGCGTCTCGTAGATGACGCGTCCCGGCTCGCACTTGCTCCAGACCACGTGCATGCTCACTGCCATCGGACCCACTCCCGCCGACGAGTCCCCTGGTTTCAGGGTCTCACCTGATCGCCAGGTCCACATGGCCCGACGTGGCCCTCATGGGCCTGACGTGGCCCTCATGGCCCGACGTGTCCCTCATGGCCCGACGTGTCCCTCATGGCCTGACATGGCACTCGTGACGACTCCGTACCCACGCGGCCACCACCTCCGTACTCCCCGCGGCCCCCTCCTCACCTCCGTCTGCCGAACAGCACCACGTTCGCCAAGGCGAGGACCACCAGCGCGCCCCCGAACCACATGACACTGGGGACCGCGATCCCGTCCGCCGCCCGGCCGCCGAGCAGCGCGCCCAGCGATATCGCCACGTTGAAGACGCCGACGTACAGCGCCGACGCCGCCTCCCGCGCGTCCGGTGCCGCGTGCAGCGCCCAGGTCTGACAGGTCACCGACACCCCGCCGTACGCCAGACCCCACACCAGCAGCAGTACGGCCGCCCCCGCCGTCGTGGCACCGGCGACCGGGACCAGCAGCTCGGCCGCCGCCAGCAGGGTGAAGACGACCATGAGGGTGCGGCGCGGATGGCGGTGGGCGGTGGCGCCGGCCAGGAAGTTCCCGGCGATGCCCGCCACGCCGTACGCCAGCAGCAGGGTGCTGATCAGGCCCGTCCCGACCCCGGCGACGTCCTCGAGCACCGGGCGGAGGTAGGTGTACGCGCCGAAGTGGCCGGTGACCAGCAGCAGGGTGGTGATGAGGCCGGTCCGCAGCCGGACGTCGCGGAACAGGCCCGGCACCTCGCGCAGCCGGATGCGCAGCCGGATGGTGCCGGTGGCGGGCAGCGGCGGCAGGGTGACGGCCATGGCGGCGGCCACGGCCAGCGACAGGGCGGCGAAGGCGGCGAACGCGACCCGCCAGTGGACCAGATCGCCGATGAGCGTCCCGATCGGCACCCCGAGCACCGAGGCCACCGCGATACCGCTGAAGATCAGCGTGGTGGCATGGCCCGCGGAGCGCTCGGGCACCAGCCGCACCGCGAGCCCGCCCGCGATCGGCCACACCCCTCCGATACTCACCCCGACCAGCACCCGGGCGAAGAGCAGGAGGGCGAAGCCGGGCGCGAGCGCGGAGAGCAGATTGGCGACGGCCAGCAGCCCCATCAGACCGCACAGCACCAGCCGCCGGTCGTAGCGGCCGACGGTGACGGTGAGCAGCGGGGCGGCGAGCGCGGCGACCAGGCCCGGCACGGTCATGGCCAGCCCCGCCGTACCGTCCGAGACCCGGAGTGCGGAGCCGATCGAGGTGAGCAGGCCGACCGGCAGCATCTCGGTGGTGACCACCGCGAAGGTGCCGACCGCGACGGCGACGACGGCGAGCCAGGCCCCGAGCCGGGCTCTGAGCGGCGAGCGCACCACCGGAGGTGTCCGGCGGACCACGCGGCGGAGCCGCATATCGATCCACGCGGCGGAGCCGCATATCGATGCTTCCCCCTCCCCGCCCCTTCCCGCTACCAGGGGCTCCGCCCCTGGACCCCGGGGTTAAGGGGCGGAGCCCGCCACGCGGCGAAGCCGCATTTCGACGTCGCGGGAAGGGGCGGGGAGGAGAGCAGGCCCCGTACGCGTCAAGATCCGTCGGACGCCCGCTGGCCCGTTGCGGCCCGCCCCAGGCCCACGTCCCGGCGCATGCATACCCGTGGCCAGCGGTCCAGCCCATGACCGGCCTCGCTGAGCCGGATCTCGCGGAGGCCGGGGGTCAGCTCGGCCTCGGTCAGGGCCCGGAAGCCGCACCGCGCGGCGTAGTACGGGGCGTTCCAGGCCACGTCCACGAAGGTGGTCAGGGTGAGCGCGGGGACGCCGTCGCCCGCGGCGCGCGCCGCGATGTGGTCGATCAGGGCCCGTCCCACGCCACGGCGGGCGCTGTCGGGGTGGACCGAGATCTGCTCGATATGGATGTTTCCGTCGACGGGGTCGGTGATCAGGTACGCCATCGCCCGGTCGGCGTCGTCCACCGCGACCCAGGCCCGTCCGGCCCGCTGGTAGCGGCTCAGCTCTTCCAGGCTCAGGGGCTCGTCATCGGCGACTTCGTCCATTCCGATGTCCCGGAAGCAGAGTCCGGCGGCGCGCTCTATGTCCTGGAGGACGGGGAGTTCTTCACTGGTGCTCGTTCGAATCCGCACCCCACCATCATCCTCCGGAACGCCGGAACAAAGGCGTGCCCCCCACCGCCGTGGAGAGCACCCTTCGGCCGTTCCTTCATATGAACGCATATGAACGCCATCGGACCGAGGTCACCCCAATGACCTCGGCCTTCTCCGCTGGCGGTGATCATGAATCTACCAAGGTCGGCGCGTAGGGGCGAGGTTGAGGGGGTGTCATGTTCGTACTCACGCCTGGGTCGTCATCTGCGTACTCACGCCTGCGCCTCGGCCGCCCCCTCCGCGATCGCCTCCTCGACCTCGCCCGTGCGCGCCGCCTCCTCCGCCGCGAAGCGCTGCTGGTCCAGCCGCTCGGCCAGTTCCTCGTCCTGGTTCATCAGCAGGTCGAGGTTGCTGTCGCCCAGCTCCAGCACGCCCATGTCGACATACGCCCGCTGGAGCCGCTCGCCCCACAGCCCGATGTCCTTCACACACGGCACGATCCGGCTGAAGAGCAGCTTGCGGAACATGTGCAGGAACTGCGACTGCTCGCAGTACTCCTCGGCCTCGGCCTTCGGGATGCCGAAGTTCTCCAGGACCTCCACACCGCGCAGCCGGTCGCGCATCAAGTAGCAGCCCTCGATGACGAATTCCTCGCGTTCGCGCAGCTCCGCGTCGCTCAGCTGCCGGTAGTAGTCGCGCAGCGCCATCCGGCCGAAGGCCACATGGCGGGCCTCGTCCTGCATGACGTAGGCGAGGATCTGCTGGGGCAGCGGCTTGTCGGTGGTGTCGCGGATGAGGCCAAACGCGGCGAGCGCCAGGCCCTCGATGAGCACCTGCATGCCCAGGTACGCCATGTCCCAGCGGGAGTCGCGGAGGGTGTCGCCGAGGAGGGTCCGCAGATCGGTGTTGATGGGGTAGACCGTGCCGAGCTTGTCGTGCAGGAAGCGGCCGTAGAGCTCGGCGTGGCGCGCCTCGTCCATGGTCTGGGTCGCGGAGTAGAACTTGGCGTCGAGGTCGGGCGCGGCCTCCACGATCCGGGCCGCGCACACCATCGCGCCCTGTTCGCCGTGGAGGAACTGGCTGAACTGCCAGGCGGCGACGTGATGGCGCAGCTCGCCCTTGTCCCGGTCGGTCATCCGGTCCCAGTGGCGGGTGCCGTAGAGGGCGAGCGACTCATCGGGGGTGCCCAGCGGATCGTACGGGTCCACGTCCAGGCCCCAGTCGATCCGCTTGACCGCGTCCCACTGCTTGTCCTTGCCCTTCTGGTAGAGGGCGAGCAGCCGGGCCCGGTGGTCGTCGTACTCCCAGCTGAATCGGGCGGCGCCGCCTGCGGGCACCTGCCAGAGGGGGTCTCCGGGATCCATCGCGTAGAGCTCTTGCGTCGCCACCGACGCCTCCTTCGCCTCGCTCCCCCGTGAACGGATGCGTACTCGGCAGGCTCACACGTCCGTTACTCGGCGGTCAATAAGACCTCCGCAAGGGATTGACGGGCTTGCTGACACGGAGTCTCATAAGAGGTATCCGCCGGTAACCGTTCCCACCGGCGTCTGTCCGAGCCATCAGTGAGGTGCCCTCGACGATGTCCACCATGACCGAACCACCCGCGCTCAGGGACGCGCTCGGGCTGATCAAGGACCGCGAACGGGTCGCGGAGCGACTGCTCCAGTCCTCCGCCAAGCACTCCTTCGACCCCGACACCGAACTGGACTGGGACGCGCCGTTCGAGCCCGGCAAGTGGTTCTGGCCACCGGAGCTGGTGTCGCTCTACGACACGCCCATGTGGCGCCGGATGTCGGAGGAGCAGCGGCTGCTGCTGTCCCAGCACGAGGCGGCGGCCCTCGCCTCCCTGGGCATATGGTTCGAGATCATCCTGATCCAGCTGCTCACCCGGCACATCTACGACAAGCCCGCGACCAGCGCCCATGTGCGGTACGCGCTCACCGAGATCGCCGATGAGTGCCGCCACTCCAAGATGTTCGCGCGGCTGATCACCAAGGGCGGCACCCCGGCGTATCCGGTCGCTCCGCTCCACCACAACCTGGGCCGGTTCTTCAAGACGTTCTCCACCACGCCGGGTTCGTTCACCGCGACCCTCCTCGGCGAGGAGATCCTGGACTGGATGCAGCGGCTGACCTTCCCCGACGAGCGCGTTCAGCCGCTGATTCGCGGGGTGACCCGAATCCATGTGGTCGAGGAGGCCCGTCATGTGCGGTACGCGCGCGAGGAGCTGCGCCGCCAGATGCTGCGGGCGCCGCGCTGGGAGGGGGAGCTGACCCGGATCGGTTCCGGGGAGTTCTCCCGGATCTTCTCGCAGGCGTTCATCAACCCCAAGGTCTACACGGACGTGGGACTCGACCGCCGCGCGGCCGTCGCTCAAGTGCGGGCCAGCGCCCATCGGCGCGAGGTGATGCGCAACGGCGCCCGCAAGCTCACCGAATTCCTCGATGA
>NZ_JAAAYH010000411.1:0-8033 GCF_018035285.1 Streptomyces sp. MK37H
TGCCCGGGGTCTCGCCGGTACCGCCGTGGCCTGGGGCCCCTGGGGCGAGAGCGGTATGGCGGCCGGAGACGGCGGCGACCAGCTGGCGCGTCGCGGTCTGCCCGCGATGGCGCCCGGTCTGGCGATGGCCGCGTTGCAGGGGGCGGTCGCGGGTGACGACGGTGTGGTGACGGTCGCCGATGTGGACTGGGAGCGTTTCGCCCCCGCGTTCACCATCGGGCGGCCGAGCCCGCTCCTCGGCGAACTGCCCGAGGTCGTATCGGCCCTGGAGCAGGCCCGTGCCGCCGAGGAGAGCCACGCGGAGGGCGGATCGCGCCTGAAGGAAAGGCTCCTCGCGCTGGCTCCGGGCGAGCGGGAGCGCGCCGTGCTCGACCTGGTACGCGGTCACGCGGCCGCGGTTCTCGGATTCTCCGGTATGGAAGGTGTGGAATCCGACCGCGCCTTCAAGGAATTGGGGTTCGACTCGCTCACGGCGGTAGAATTCCGAAACCGGCTGAACGCGGACACGGGTCTGCGGCTGCCCACCACACTGGTCTTCGACTATCCCAACGCAAGGGCTCTCGCGGAACACGTACGAGCGGGCGTCCTCCCCGACGAAGGGACATCCGCCACTCCGCTGATCGCGGATCTGGAAAAACTCGAGGCATCACTCTCCACGGCTGAGCCGGACAACGCCGAGCGAATGGCCATCGCATCCCGACTCCAGGTACTCCTTGCCAAACTGAATGGCGGAGAGGGTGGAGCGACGGAAGCTGAGAGCATTACGCAGCGGCTTGACGAGGCGTCGGACGACGATCTCTTCGATTTCATCGAAAATGAGCTCAGCTAGTTGTGACCGCCGAGGTGCAGTTCTCTGGCCTCCTTTCATTCCTCAGTCTTCTTTGACTCGTAATAGGCAAGGTTTTCATGGTGAACGAAGATAGGCTTCGGGACTACCTCAAGCGGGTAACGGCAGATCTGCACCAAGCGCGCCAACGCCTGCGCGAGCTGGAGGCAGGAGAGCAGGAACCCATCGCGATCGTGGCGATGAGCTGCCGTTTCCCGGGCGGTGTGGGGAGCCCCGAGGATCTGTGGCGGCTGGTGGCCGGTGGTGGTGATGCCATCTCCGACTTCCCGTCCAACCGTGGGTGGGACGTGGACGGGATGTACGACCCGGACCCCGAGCGCTCGGGCACGTTCTACTCCCGTGAGGGTGGTTTTCTTCACGACGCGGGCGAGTTCGACGCGAGCTTCTTCGGGATCTCGCCGCGTGAGGCCCTTGCCATGGATCCGCAGCAGCGACTGCTGCTGGAAACCTCATGGGAGGTCTTCGAGCGGGCGGGCATCGCTCCGGGGTCGGTGAAGGGCCGCCGCGGCGGTGTGTTCGTGGGCGCCGCCACCTCGGGTTACGGGGCGGACGTCGACGGCTTCCCGGAGGAGATCGAAGGCCATCTGCTGACCGGTACGGCGACCTCGGTCGTATCGGGCCGTATTTCTTACACCTTCGGTCTCGAGGGCCCCGCCGTGACGGTGGACACGGCCTGTTCATCGTCGCTGGTGGCCCTGCACCTTGCGGTTCAGGCGCTGCGCCAGGGCGAGTGCGACCTGGCGCTCGCCGGTGGCGCGACGGTGATGTCGACACCGGGCGCCTTTGTCGAGTTCAGCCGGCAGCGCGGCCTGGCCCCCGATGGCCGTTGCAAGCCGTACGCGGACGCGGCGGACGGCACCGGCTGGTCCGAGGGCGTCGGCATGCTCCTCGTGGAGCGGATGTCCGACGCGCGCAAGAACGGCCACCCCATGCTGGCGATCGTGCGGGGCTCCGCGGTCAACCAGGACGGTGCGTCCAACGGTCTGACCGCCCCCAACGGCCCCTCGCAGCAGCGGGTCATCCGGGACGCGCTGACGAGCGCCCGCCTGACCCCGTCCGATGTGGACGTCGTGGAAGGGCACGGAACCGGTACGTCCCTGGGCGACCCGATCGAGGCGCAGGCCCTGCTCGCCACGTACGGCCAGGACCGGCCGGAGGGCCGCCCGCTCTGGCTGGGCGCGCTGAAGTCGAACATCGGCCATACGCAGGCCGCCGCCGGTGTCGCGGGTGTCATCAAGATGGTGATGGCCATGCGGCACGGCATGTTGCCGCGGACGCTGCATGTGGACGAGCCGTCGCGGCAGGTGGACTGGTCGGCGGGCGAGGTGCGGCTGCTGACCGAGGCCACCGCGTGGCCCGAGACCGATCAGCCGCGCCGGGCGGGCATCTCCGCCTTCGGCGTCAGCGGCACCAACGCGCACACCATCATCGAGCAGGCCCCGCCGGTTGAGGATGAGGACGAGGCGGGCGCGGTTTCCGACGGCGACGCCGGTGTGGCCACCTGGCTGCTGTCGGGGCGTGGCGCGGACGCGCTGCGCGCCCAGGCGGCCCGGCTCAGGGCGTTCCTGCTGGAGCGGGCCGAGTTGAGCGCGCTGGACGTCGGCCATTCGCTGGTGGCGACGCGGTCGATGTTCGAGCACCGTGCCGTGGTGTCCGGTGCGAACCGTGCGGAACTCCTCGCCGGGCTCGAGGCCGTCGCCGCGGGCGAGGTCGCCCCCAATGTGCTCCAGGGCGTGGCCGGGTCGGCGGTCAAGACGGCGTTCCTCTTCTCCGGCCAGGGTGCGCAGCGCCTCGGGATGGGCCGGGAGCTGTACGACGGCTTCCCGGTGTTCGCCCAGGCGCTGGACGAGGTGTGTGCGCATCTGGATGTGGTGCTGGACCGTCCGTTGCGGGAGGTGGTGTTCGCGGCGGAGGGGAGCGCGGACGCCGAGCTCCTGGATCAGACGGCGTTCACCCAGCCCGCTCTCTTCGCCATCGAAGTGGCGCTGTACCGGCTCCTGGAGCACTGGGGCGTCACCCCGGACGTGCTGATCGGCCACTCCATCGGTGAGATCGCCGCCGCCCATGTGGCCGGTGTGCTCTCCCTGGAGGACGCGTGCACGTTGGTCGGGGCGCGTGGCCGGCTGATGCAGGCGCTGCCCGAGGGTGGCGCCATGGTCGCGGTGCAGGCATCGGAGGAGGAGATCACGGGCTCGCTCGCCGGGCGTGCGGCCGAGGTGAGCATCGCGGCCGTCAACGGCCCGACCGCCGTGGTCATCGCCGGTGACGAGGCCGCGGTCCTGGAGATCGCCGCCCAGTGGTCGGAGCAAGGGCGCAAGACGAGCCGGCTGCGGGTCAGCCACGCCTTCCACTCCCCGCGCATGGACGCGATGCTGGACGACTTCCGCCGTGTGGTGCGGGGACTGTCCTTCCAGACCCCCACCCTGGCGCTGGTCTCCAACGTCACGGGTGAGCCGGTCGGGGCCGACGAGGTGTGCTCGCCGGAGTACTGGGTGCGGCATGTGCGCGAGGCCGTGCGCTTCGCCGACGGCGTTCGCTCCCTCGCGGCCCAGGGCGTCACCGCGTACATCGAGGTGGGCCCCGATGGTGTGCTCTCGGCGATGGCGCGGGACTGCCTTGCGGGAGAGACGACTTCGGCCCCGGCCGTGGTGCCGGTCCTGCGCAAGGGGCGCCCTGACGCCCAGGCCCTGATGGCCGCGCTGACCGAGGCCCACGTCCACGGTGTGACGGTGGACTGGGAGCAGGTCTTCGCCGGGCGGGGCGCCCACACGGTCGAGCTGCCGACGTACCCCTTCCAGCGGCAGCTCTACTGGCTCGAGGGCACGAACGCGGGGTCCAGCGGTTCCGCCGCGGACAGTGTGGACGCGCGGTTCTGGGACGCGGTGGAGCGCGAGGACCTGGAGGCGCTGGCCAAGGCGCTGGACATTGATGGCAGTGGCTCGCTCGGCGAACTGCTGCCCGCGCTGTCCTCGTACCGTCGTCAGCAGCGCGACCGGGCCACGGTCGACGGCTGGCGGTACCGGATTTCCTGGAAGCCGGTCCCGGAGACCCCCGCGGCCACGCTCTCGGGGACATGGCTCCTGGTCGTCCCCGCCTCCGGCGACGATGACGCGTTCGCCGAGTCGGCGTCCGCCGCGCTCCAGCGGCACGGTGCCGAGGTCGTTCGAGTGGTGGCCGACGAGGCCGACCTCGCCCCCGGTGCGCTGGCCGACCGGCTGCGTGAGATCGCCACCGATCCGTCCGGGATCGGCGGTGTGCTGTCCCTGGTGGGCGTGGACGAGCGGCCCTGCACCGAGCACCCGGCGGTCTCCCGTGGCCTCGCCCTGACACTGACGCTGGTGCGGGCCCTGACCGAGGCCGACATCCGGACCCGGCTGTGGTGCGCCACCCGGGGTGCCGTCTCGGTGGGCCGCTCCGACCAGCTCACCAGCGCCGTTCAGGCGGAAATCTGGGGGCTTGGCCGGGCGGCCGCGCTGGAGCACCCCCGCATCTGGGGCGGCCTCGTCGACCTGCCCGAGACGCTCGACGAGCGCGCCGCCGCGCGACTGGCCTGGGCGCTGTCCGCCGGGGACGGCGAGGACCAGGTGGCGGTGCGCGGATCCGGAGCGTACGCCCGGCGCCTCTCCCGCGTCACGGTCGGCAACGAGTCGGCGGAGCGCGCGTGGCGGCCCCGGGGCACGGTGCTCATCACCGGTGGCACCGGCGCCCTGGGCGCGCAGGTGGCGCGCTGGGCCGTGCGCGAGGGCGCCGAGCATGTGGTGCTGACGAGCCGTCGCGGCCCGTCGGCCGAGGGTGTTTCCGAACTCACGGCGGAGCTCGAGGAACTCGGCGCCGAGGTGACCGTGGCGGCCTGCGACGCCGCCGACCGCGATGCCCTCGCCGCCGTGCTGGCCGCCATCCCGGAGCGGTATCCGCTGAGCGCCGTCGTGCACGCGGCGGGCATTCTGGACGACGGTGTACTGGACGGCCTGACCGTCGACCAGCTCACCGGGACCCTGGCCGCGAAGGTCGAGGGCGCGCGCCATCTGCACGAGCTGACCGCGGAGCTGTCGCTCGACGCGTTCGTGCTGTTCTCCTCGTTCGCGGGCGCCGTCGGTGGCGCGGGCCAGGCCGCCTACGCGGCGGCCAATGCCTACCTGGACGCGCTGGCGCAGCAGCGCCGCGCCCAGGGCCTGGCCGCCACCGCGGTCGCCTGGGGCCCGTGGGCCGAGAGCGGCATGGCCGCGAGTGGTCGCGCCGGGGAGCGGATGCGCGGCGGGCCACTGCCCCCGATGGCTCCCTCGCTCGCCCTGGACGCGCTGCGCTGGGCCGCCGGTCATGACGAGGCCGCCCTGGTCGTGGCCGACATCGACTGGGCCGCCATGGCCTCCATGCTGAGCGCGGGCCCCAGCGCCCTCGTCAGTGACATCCCCGAGGCGCGCGAGCTCCTGACCGCCACGGCCGGGACCACCGGCCGGGCAGTGCCGGGCCATGAGCTGCGCGACCAGCTGGCCGGACGGTCGGACGAGGAGCAGCGCCTCCTCCTGCTGGACCTCATCCGCACCCACGCGGCCTCCGCGCTGGGCCACTTCTCGGCGGAGTCCGTCGAGCCGGGCCGCGCCTTCCGGGACCTCGGATTCGACTCCCTCACCGCCATCGAGCTGCGCAACCGGCTCGACCTGGCCACCGGTCTGAGCCTGCCCGCGACCCTCATCTTCGACTACCCGACCGCGGAAGCGCTCGCCGACCATCTGTGGCAGGAGCTGGGCGGGGCCACCGCCGAAGCGGCCACCTCGGCGGTGGCGCACCGGGCGCGGCCGGTTGACGACGACCCCATCGCGATCGTGGCGATGAGCTGCCGCTTCCCCGGCGGGGTCGAGACCCCGCAGGAGCTGTGGCGGCTCCTGGCCGAGGGCGGCGACGGCATCGCCGGATTCCCCGGCGACCGTGGCTGGGACGTCGAGGGCATGTACCACCCGGACCCCGAGCACCCGGGCACGTTCTACGCCCGCGAGGGCGGATTCCTCTACGGGGCGCCCCAGTTCGACCCCACGTTCTTCGGGATCTCGCCGCGCGAGGCCGTGGCCATGGACCCGCAGCAGCGGCTGCTGCTGGAGACGTCCTGGGAGGCATTCGAATACGGGGGAGTCAAACCGGCCGCGTTGCGGGGCACCCGGACCGGTGTGTTCGTGGGCACCAACGGCCAGGACTACTCCACGATCATGCTCGACGCCCCCGAGGACTTCGGTGGCCATGTGGGCACCGGCAGCGCGGCCAGCGTGGTGTCCGGGCGCATCTCGTACACCTTCGGTCTCGAGGGGCCGGCCATGACGGTGGACACGGCCTGCTCGTCCTCGCTGGTGGCGCTGCACCTCGCGGTGCAGGCGCTGCGCCAGGGCGAGTGCGATCTGGCCCTGGCCGGTGGTGTGTCGGTGATGTCGACGCCGGGTGCGTTCGTGGAGTTCAGCCGCCAGCGCGGGCTGGCCCCCGACGGCCGGTGCAAGCCGTTCGCTGACGCGGCGGACGGCACGGGCTGGTCCGAGGGTGTCGGCATGCTGCTCGTGGAGCGGCTGTCGGACGCGCGCAAGAACGGCCATCCGGTGCTGGCGATCGTGCGCGGTAGCGCCATCAACCAGGACGGCGCCTCCAACGGTCTGACGGCGCCGAACGGCCCGTCCCAGCAGCGGGTGATCCGGCAGGCGCTGGAGAGTGCGGGGCTGTCCGCGTCCGAGGTGGACGCGGTCGAGGCCCACGGCACGGGTACGACGCTGGGTGACCCGATCGAGGCGCAGGCGCTGCTCGCCACCTACGGCCAGGAGCGGCCGGAGGGCCGTCCGCTGTGGCTGGGCGCCATCAAGTCGAACATCGGTCATACGCAGGCCGCCGCGGGCGTGGCCGGGGTCATCAAGATGGTGATGGCCATGCGCGCGGGCGTGCTGCCGCGGACGCTGCATGTGAACGAGCCGTCGCGGCAGGTGGACTGGTCGGCGGGTGAGGTGCGGCTGCTGACGGAGGCCACCGCGTGGCCGGAGACGGGCCGGCCGCGCCGGGCGGGTATCTCCTCGTTCGGACTGAGCGGGACCAACGCCCACACCATCATCGAGCAGGCCCCCGACCTCGAAGAGGCCGTGGCCTCTGAGGCGGCCGGGCCCGAGACGTCGGTGTCGGCGGCTGTGGTGCCGTGGCTGGTGTCCGGCAAGAGCCGGGAGGCGCTGCGGGCGCAGGCCGAGCGGCTGTACGCGGATGTGGCGGCCCGGGAAGACATCGGTGCGCTGGACGTCGGACACACGCTCGCGTCCCGGTCGGTGTTCGAGCACCGCGCCGTGCTGGTGGGCGAGGACCGGGAGACCCTGCTGCGCGGCCTGTGGGCCGTCGCGGAGGGCGGAGTCGCCTCGGGAGTCGTCCAGGGGCAGGCCGTCACGGGTGGCAAGTCGGCGTTCCTGTTCTCGGGCCAGGGTGCGCAGCGCCTGGGCATGGGCCGGGAGCTGTACGACGCCTTCCCGGTGTTCGCCCAGGCGCTGGACGAGGTGTGTGCGCATCTGGATGTGGTGCTGGACCGGCCGCTGCGGGAGGTGGTGTTCGCGGCGGAGGGAAGCGCGGACGCCGAGTTGCTGGATCGGACGGCGTTCACCCAGCCGGCGCTGTTCGCGGTCGAGGTGGCGTTGTTCCGGCTGCTGGAGCACTGGGGTGTCGGCCCGGATGTGCTGATCGGTCACTCCATCGGTGAGATCGCCGCCGCGCATGTGGCCGGGGTGTTTTCGCTGGAGGACGCGTGCACGCTGGTCGGGGCGCGTGGCCGGCTGATGCAGGCGCTGCCGGAGGGTGGCGCGATGGTCGCGATCGAGGCCTCCGAGGAGGAGATCGCGGGCTCGCTGGCCGGGCGTGCGGCCGAGGTGAGCATCGCGGCCGTCAACGGTCCGACCTCCGTGGTCATCGCGGGTGATGAGGCGGCGACGCTGGAGATCGCCGGACAGTGGGAGCAGGAGGGCCGTAAGACCCGCCGGCTGCGGGTGAGCCACGCCTTCCACTCGCCGCGTATGGACGCGATGCTGGACGACTTCCGTGGCGTTGTCTCCGGCCTGTCCTTCCAGGCGCCGTCCATCGCCCTGGTGTCGAACGTGACGGGCGAGGCGGCGGACGCGGCCGAGGTGTGCTCGCCGGAGTACTGGGTGCGGCATGTGCGCGAGGCCGTGCGCTTCGCGGACGG
>NZ_JAAAYH010000412.1:0-8032 GCF_018035285.1 Streptomyces sp. MK37H
GGTGTTGGAGGCGGTGGCGGCTGATCCTGGGGTGCGGGTCAGTGGGATCGATGTGTTGGGTGAGGTGGAGCGGGCTCGGGTGGTGGAGGAGTGGAACGCCACGGGGGCTGCGCTGCCTGGCGGTTCGATTGTGGAGCGGTTCGAGGCGTGGGTTGTTGCGGCGCCGGATGTGGTGGCGGTGCGGTGTGGTGAAGAGGTCCTGTCGTACGGGGAGTTGGATCGGCGGGCGAATCGCTTGGCGCGACTTTTGAGCGAAGTCGGCGTCGGTCCGGAGTCGCGGGTTGCGTTGTGTTTGCCGCGTTCGGTGGACATGGTGGTGGCGGAGTTGGCGGTGTGGAAGGCCTGTGGTGCGTTCGTTCCGTTGGATCCGGAGTACCCGGCCGACCGGCTGGGTTTCGTGATCGCGGACAGTGGCGCCGAAGTGGTCCTCGGTACGGCCGATTGTCTTGATGGCGTCCCCCTCGGTGATGCTCGCGCGGTCCTTCTCGAGGGCGCCGATGCCTTCTCGGCGGAGCCGCTGGGGACGGTCATTGTCCCGGGCCAGTTGGCGTATGTGATCTATACGTCGGGTTCGACGGGGCGGCCGAAGGGTGTGGCCGTCGCTCACGGTGGTGTGGCGAATCTGGCTGAGGCGATGCGTCCGGTGCTGGGTATGGACGCGGGTGTGGTGGCGTTGCAGTTCGCGTCGTTCAGCTTTGACGCCGCCGTTCTCGATGTCGCCGTCACCCTCGCCGCTGGCGGGACTTTGGCGGTGGCGAGTGCGGATGAGCGTAAGGATCCGCAGGCGCTGGCGGAGATGATCGGCCGGTGCGGGGTGCGGGTGGCCAGTGTGGTGCCGTCGCTGCTCGGGGTGCTGGATCCTGACGCTGTCCCGGGTGTGGGGAACTGGGTGCTGGGTGCGGAGCGGTTGAGTGCGGAGCTGGCGGGGCGGTGGTCGGCGGGTGCGCGGGTGTGGAACACGTACGGGCCGACCGAGGCCACTGTCATCACCACCGCGACCGCCACTCCGCTGGACGCCGCGCTGGAGGAGGCCCCGCCGATAGGCCGTCCCCTCCCCAATGCCCGCGTCTACGTACTCGACCAGTTCCTCAAGCCGGTTCCCGTAGGCGTGACGGGCGAGGTGTACATCGCCGGTGCGGGTCTGGCCCGGGGCTATATCGGTCGGCCGGACCTGTCCGCCGAGCGTTTCGTCGCCTGCCCGTTCGCGGCCCCGGGTGGCCGGATGTATCGCAGTGGCGATCTGGCGAAGTGGACCGAAGAGGGTGATCTGGTCTTCGCGGGGCGGGTCGATGAGCAGGTCAAGGTCCGTGGTTTCCGCGTCGAGCCCGGCGAGATCGAGGCGGTGGTGGCCGCCTATGAGGGCGTGGCGCAGGTTGCGGTGGTGGTCCGCGAGAGCGGGCCGGGGGACAAGCAGCTGGTCGCGTACGTGGTCCCCAACGGGGAGCTGGACGTGGCGGCGGTACGCACGTTCGCCGCTGGGCGGCTGCCGGAGTACATGGTCCCGGCGGTCGTCGTGCTGGACGCGCTGCCGCTCACCGTCAACGGCAAGCTGGACCGCGCCGCACTCCCCGCCCCCGACGCCACGGTGACCGTGGCGGGCCGGGGTCCGGCCACCCCGACCGAAGAGATCCTCTGTGGGCTTTTCGCCGAGGTGCTTGGCCTCGATGAGGTCAGTGCCGATGCGTCGTTCTTCGAGCTCGGCGGTGACTCGATCATGTCGATGCTGCTGGTGTCGAGGGCGCGTAAGGCCGGTCTGGTGGTGAGTGCCCGGCAGGTGTTCGAGCGACGGACCCCGGCGGAGCTGGCGCTGGTGGCCGGTGATGCCTCTGCTCCCGGTGGCCTGGAGGGCAGTGGCGACCCGGGCACGGGTGAGGTGCCGTTGACTCCGGTGATGCATGAGCTGCTGGAGCGAGCCGGAGCGGAGCGCATAGGTGCGGTGTTCCAGTCCACGGTGGTCGTGGCTCCGGCGGGGATGCGGCTGGAGACGCTGACCGCTGCCGTTCAGGCGGTAGTCGATCACCACGACATTCTGCGGGCGCGGCTGGAGACCGGGCCCGAGGCTCACCTGCTCGTCCCCCCGACCGTGTCCGTGGCCCCGTGGGTGCACCGGATCGATGCGAGTGCGGCCGGGGGTGACCTCGAGCACCTGATCGCCGAGCAGTCGCGGGCGGCCGCGGATCGGCTGGATCCGCGCGCGGGCGTGATGCTGCAGGTGGTCTGGTTCGACCTCGGCCCGGACACCCCCGGACGGCTGCTGATCCTCCTCAACCACCTGGTGGTGGACGGCGTCTCCTGGCGCGTCCTCGTGCCCGATCTGGCCGAGGCGTACACCGAGCTGGCCGCCGGCCGTGAGGTCGTGCTGGAGCCGGTGTCCACCTCCTTCCGGCACTGGGCCCGCGCCCTGCGGACCGAAGCCACCGGCCAACAACGACTCGCCGAACTCCCCGCCTGGACCCAGCTACTGGACGGACACGACCCCCTCCTCACCTCGCGGCCCGTGGACCCGGAGCGGGACCTCGGCGCCACCGTCCGGCAGCTGTCGGTGAAGGTGTCCACGGAGGTCACGTCGGCGCTGTTGACCAGCGTGCCGACGGCGTTCCACGCGGGCGTCGACGACGTACTGCTGACCGGCCTGACCGTGGCGTTGGCCGAGTGGCGGCGCCGCCAGGGCCAGGAGGACACGGCCGGCGTCCTGCTGGACCTCGAGGGCCATGGCCGGGTCCCGCTGGCGGAGGGCGTGGACCTGACGCGCACGGTCGGCTGGTTCACCAGCAGTTACCCGGTGCGGCTCGACACCGGCGTCATCGACGTCATGGAGTTGCGCTCCGGCGGGGCCGCGGCGGGACGGGCCATCAAGCGCATCAAGGAACAGCTCCGCGCCGTCCCGGGCGACGGGCTCGGCTACGGGATGCTCCGGTATCTCAACCCCGAGACCGCACCCGCCCTTACCGCCCTGCCCACCGCCCAGATCGGCTTCAACTACCTGGGCCGATTCCCCGGCCGGCAGAACCAGGGCGAACAGGGTCAGCAGCCCGTCGAGCAACATGCCTGGCAGACCGCCGGTGACGGTGGCCGAGGTGGCGGCGCCAACGACCGGATCCCGGTCATGCACGCCCTGGAGGTCATGGGCGTCGTCCACGACCTGCCCGACGGCCCACAGCTCACCCTCATCGTGTCCTGGCCGTCCGAACTGCTGGCGGAGTCGGCCGCCCGGAGCCTGCTGGACGGCTGGGCCGCGATGCTCAGCGGGCTGGCCACGCACACCACGGACGTCGACGCCGACACCGGTATCGGTGGCCACACCCCCTCCGACTTCCCGTTGGTGGACATCAGCCAGAGCGAGTTGGACGAGTTCGAAGCGACAGCGCAGCAGATGGACGAAGGAGCTTGAGATGACCGACTCCGCTCTGGTGGGGGTATGGCCGCTGTCGCCGCTGCAGGAGGGCCTGCTGTTCCATGCGGTGTACGACGAGGAGGGCATCGACGTCTACGTCGAGCAGATGATCACTGGCCTGGAGGGCAAGCTGGACTCCGCGGTGCTGCGGGCGTCCTGGCAGGCGCTGCTCGACCGCCACGAGAGCCTGCGCGCGGGCTTCCAGCGGCGCGCCTCCGGGGCCCCGGTCCAGCTCATCATGCGCCGGGTGACCCTGCCGTGGCGGGAGGAGGACCTGTCCGGGCTGGATGCCGATGTGGCCCGGGCGGAGTCGGAGCGGTTGGGGGTCGAGGAGCGGGAGCGGCGTTTCGACTTGGCGGTGCCGCCGTTGCTGAAGGTGTTGCTGGTCAAGGTCGGGCCGGATGAGTACCGGATGATGGTCACGCTGCATCACATCCTTCTGGATGGCTGGTCGCTGCCGGTGCTGATGCGGGAGTTGTGGACGTGTTACGAGGCCGGGGGCAGCGCACACGGTCTGCCGCCCGTGACCCCGTACCGTGACTACCTCGCCTGGCTCGCCCGCCAGAACAAGGAAGAAGCCATGGCGGCCTGGCGGAAGACGCTGGCCGGGGCGGATGAGCCGACGCTGGTGGCCCCGGCCGAGTACAACGGGGCGCCGGCGCACTCCGCCACGGTGTCCGGCAGGGCGAGCAAGGAGTTGGACCAGGCGCTGCGCGACCTGACGCGCCGCTTCCACGGCCTCACCCTGAACACGGTCGTCCAGGCCGCCTGGGCTCTCGTTGTCGGCAAGCTGACCGGTCGACGGGATGTGGTGTTCGGCGCCAGCGTGGCCGGGCGGCCGCTGGACCTGCCGGGCATGGAGAGCATGCTGGGGCTCTTCATCAACACCGTGCCCGTACGCGTCCGCTTCGACCCTGCGCGGTCGGTGGCCGAACTGCTGACGGAGCTGCAGGCCGAGCAGGCGGCGCTGGTGGACTACCAGTACCTGAGCCTCAGCGATATCCAGCGGCAGGCCGGGCCCGGGGCCACGTTCGACACCATCATGGCGTTCGAGAGCTTCCCCTCGGGTGCGAACGCCCGGAAGCCGTCGGGCGACAAGCCATCGGGCGATGAGGCCGAACGACGCGGACCTGGCGGCCTGAAGTTCACCGAGCATGGCCTCCGGGAGTCGATCAACTACCCGCTCGGCCTGGTGGTCGGCCCGAGCGGCGGATTGGGCATGCGGCTGAGCTACCGGCCGGACCTGTTCGACGAGGAGACGGCCCAAGGGCTGGTCCACCAGGTGCTCCGGGTGCTGGGGCAGATAGCGGCCGATCCGGAGACGTTGGTCGGTCGGCTGGATGTGTTGGGTGAGGTGGAGCGGGCTCGGGTGGTGGGGGAGTGGAATGCCACCCAGGCCGCGCTGCCCGTCGGCTCGATTGTGGAGCGGTTCGAGGCGTGGGTTGCTGCGGCGCCGGATGTGGTGGCGGTGCGGTGTGGTGGTGAGTCGGTGTCGTATGGGGAGTTGGATCGGCGGGCGAATCGGCTGGCGCGGTTGTTGTGTGGTGTGGGGGTGGGTCGGGAGTCGCGGGTTGCGTTGTGTTTGGCGCGGTCGGTGGACATGGTGGTGGCGGAGTTGGCGGTGTGGAAGGCCGGTGGGGCGTTCGTTCCGTTGGATCCGGAGTATCCGGCGGACCGGCTGGGGTTTGTGATCGCGGACAGTGGTGCCGAGGTGGTCCTGGGCACGGTCGATTGTCTTGATGGCGTCCCGCTGGGTGATGCTCGCGCGGTTCTTCTCGAGGGCGCCGATGCCTTCTCGGCGGAGCCGCTGGGGACTGCCCTTGTGCCGGATCAGTTGGCGTATGTGATCTATACGTCGGGTTCGACGGGGCGGCCGAAGGGTGTGGCTGTCGCTCACGGTGGTGTGGCGAATCTGGCTGAGGCGATGCGTCCGGTGCTGGGGATGGATGCGGGTGTGGTGGCGTTGCAGTTCGCGTCGTTCAGCTTTGACGCCGCCGTTCTCGATGTCGCTGTCACCCTCGCCGCCGGCGGGACTTTGGCGGTGGCGAGTGCGGAGGAGCGTAAGGATCCGCAGGCGCTGGCGGGGATGATCGGCCGGTGTGGGGTGCGGGTGGCGAGTGTGGTGCCGTCGTTGTTGGGAGTGCTGGACCCGGATGCCGTGTCGGGTGTGAGCAATTGGGTTCTGGGTGCGGAGCGGTTGAGTGCGGAGTTGGCGGGGCGGTGGTCGGCGGGTGCGCGGGTGTGGAACACGTACGGGCCGACCGAGGCCACCGTCATCACCACCGCGACCGCCATGCCCCTCGATCCCGGGTTGAATACGGCACCTCCGATAGGCCGCCCTCTGCCCAACAACAAGGTGTTCGTGCTGGACTCCTTCCTCAAGCCGGTGCCCGTAGGCGTGACGGGCGAGGTGTATATCGCCGGTGCGGGTCTGGCCCGGGGCTATATCGGTCGGCCGGACCTGTCCGCCGAGCGTTTCGTCGCCTGCCCGTTCGCGGCCCCGGGCGGGCGGATGTATCGCAGTGGGGATCTGGCGAAGTGGACCGAAGAGGGTGATCTGGTCTTCGCGGGGCGGGTCGATGAGCAGGTCAAGGTCCGTGGTTTCCGCGTCGAGCCCGGCGAGATCGAGGCGGTGGTGGCCGCCTGCGAGGGCGTGGCGCAGGTTGCGGTGGTGGTCCGCGAGGGCGGGCCGGGGGACAAGCAGCTGGTCGCGTACGTGGTCCCCAACGGGGAGCTGGACGTGGCGGCCGTGCGGGAGTTCGCGGCGGACCGGCTGCCGGAGTACATGGTCCCGACCCTCATGGCGCTGGACGCGCTGCCGTTGACAGTCAACGGCAAGCTGGACCGAGCGAAGCTCCCGGCCCCCGATGCCACAGCCACCATGGTGGGCCGGGGTCCGGCCACCCCGACCGAAGAGATCCTCTGCGGGCTTTTCGCCGAGGTGCTCGGCGTGGAGCGGGTCAGCGCTGATGCCTCGTTCTTCGAGCTCGGCGGTGACTCACTCCTGGCGATGCGGCTCATTGCCAGGGTCCGGGCGGTGCTCGATACCCGGATCACCATCCGTGAGCTCTTCACCGCCACCACGGTCGCCCTCCTCTCCCGCCGTATCGAGGAAGAAGGCAACGCGGACGGCCGGGACCGCCCCGCGCTGATGCCGTGTCCCCGACCGGACTCCGTACCCCTGTCGTACGCCCAGCGCCGGATGTGGTTCCTCAACCGCCTCGAAGGCGTGGGGGAAGGCGCGGGCTACAACCTGCCATTGGCGCTCCGGCTTTCCGGGGAGCTGGACAGGGTGGCTCTGGAGGCGGCGCTCGGGGATGTCGCCGACCGGCACGAGAGTTTACGTACGGTCTTTCCCGAGACCGATGGCGAACCGCGTCAGCACGTGCTGGTGGGTGGCGCCAGCCGACCGTCGCTCGTGGCCGTGGAGACGACGGAGCAGGAGTTGCCGCGGGCCCTGGCGGCGCACTCTGCCCGTGGCTTTGACCTGAGCGTTGATCTGCCGTGGCGGGCGCGTCTGTTGAAGACGGGTCCGTCGGAGTGTGTGCTGTTGATCGTGGCGCATCACATCGCGGTTGATGGTTGGTCGATGGGTGTGTTGGGTCGGGAGATCGGGGTGGCGTATGCGGCGCGGCGGGCGGGGCGTGCGCCGGGCTGGGAGCCGTTGCCGGTGCAGTACGCGGATTATGCGCTGTGGCAGCGTGAGGTGCTGGGCACCCTCGAGGACCCGGACAGTGTGATCAGCGGCCAGCTCGGCTACTGGCGTGAGGCGCTGGCCGGTGCGCCGGAGGAGCTCGTCCTGCCCGCGGACCGGTCCCGGCCCGCCGTCTCCTCCTTCCGAGGCCGTTCCACGCCGGTGCGGGTGAGCCCGCAGGTCCACGCCCGGCTGGTGGCGCTCGCCCAGCGTGGGCGGGCCACGATGTTCATGGTCGTCCAGGCGGCGCTGGCGCTGTTGCTGTCGCGGATGGGTGCGGGGAAGGACATCCCGGTCGGTACGGCGGTGGCGGGGCGTGGGGATGCGGCCTTGGACGGGCTGGTGGGGTTCTTCGTCAACACGCTCGTCCTGCGGAGCGATGTGAGTGGCGATCCGGCCTTTGTGGAGTTGTTGTCCCGGGTGCGGGAGGCGGATCTGGACGCGTATGCCCATCAGGATGTGCCGTTCGAGCGGCTGGTGGAGGATCTCAATCCTGCTCGGTCGTTGGGGCGTAATCCGCTGTTCCAGGTGTCGTTGGGGCTTCAGAGTGCGCCTTCGGGTGAGGGGCGGTTGTGGGATCTGCCGGGGTTGCGGGTGCGTCCGCTGGAGTCGGGCGCGGACGCTTCGGCGCGTGTGGATCTGGCTTTGGATTTGGCCGAGCACCGCGACGGCGAAGGCAACCCGGGCGGGATTGACGGCGCGTTCCTCTATGCCACCGACCTCTTTGACGAACGGACGGTGGAGGTGCTCGCCGAGCGGCTGGTGCGAGTGTTGGAGCAGGTCGCCTCAGATCCTGCGGCTCGGGTGAGTGAGGTCGCCGTACTGGGCCCGGGCGAGCGGACGCGGGTGCTGGTGGAGTGGAACGACACCGAGCGAGCGGTTCCCGTACGGCCGTTGGGGGAGCTCTTCGATGAGCGGGCGGCCGTCTCCCCGGATGCGGTGGC
>NZ_JAAAYH010000413.1:0-8009 GCF_018035285.1 Streptomyces sp. MK37H
TCGTGCCTGAACCAGCCTCGAACACCCCGCATCCGCACAGTGCCACCCTGCGCCGCCTGGAGAAGTCCTCCGGGAAGCTCGCCGCCAACGCCATCGCGCGCATGGACGAGCAGCTGCCGTGGTACCGGGCGATGCCGCCCGAGAACCGCTCCTGGATCGGGCTGGTGGCGCAGGCGGGCATCGCGGCCTTCACCGAATGGTTTCGCCACCCCGAGGCACCCCAGGCGATCAGCACCGATGTGTTCGGCACCGCCCCGCGCGAGCTGACCCGGGCGATCACCCTGCGGCAGACCGTGGAGATGGTCCGCACGACCATCGAGGTCATGGAGTCGGCGATCGACGATGTGGCGGCCCCTGGCGATGAGTCGGTGCTGCGCGAGGCGCTGCTGGTGTACGCGCGGGAGATCGCCTTCGCCACCGCCCAGGTGTACGCGCAGGCCGCCGAGGCGCGCGGCGCGTGGGACGCCCGGCTGGAGTCGCTGGTGGTCAACGCGGTGCTGTCCGGCGAGGCGGACGAGGGGGCGCTGTCCCGCGCGGCCGCCCTGGGCTGGAACTCCCCCGAGCATGTGTGCGTGGTGCTGGGCACCGCCCCGGACGGGGACAGCGAGCTGACCGTCGAGGCGATCCGGCGGGCCGCCCGCCACGCCAAGCTGCAGGTGCTCACCGGGGTGCTGGGCGACCGGCTGGTGGTGGTCGCGGGCGGCTCGGACAATCCGCTCCAGGCGGCGAAGGCGCTGATCGGGCCGTATGCCCCGGGCCCGGTGGTGGCCGGTCCTGTGGTCTCCGACCTGCTGGCCGCGACCCGGTCGGCGGGGGCGGCGGCGGCCGGGCTGAAGGCGTGCACCGCCTGGCCGGACGCGCCCCGTCCGGTACTCGCCGACGATCTGCTGCCCGAGCGCGCGATGGCCGGGGATCCAGCTGCCCGTGAGCAGTTGGTGGAGGAGATCTACAGACCGCTGGAGGAAGCCGGTTCGGCGCTGCTCGAGACACTGAGTGTGTACCTCGAACAGGCGAGCAGTCTGGAAGGTGCGGCCCGGATGCTCTTCGTTCACCCGAACACCGTCCGCTACCGGCTACGACGTGTGACGGACGTCACCGGATGGTCACCTTCCGACGTCAGGTCGGCGTTTACTCTGCGCATAGCCCTGATCCTGGGACGTCTCGCCGACGCGAACATATTGCCCTGACCGTTTGTTGGACCCCCACAATTCCCCTGTCGGTTCTTCGTCCTTGTCCTCACGGGCGAGCTGGACCGTCCACAAGAGAGAGTGTGAGAGTGCTCGTACTCGTCGCTCCCGGCCAGGGCGCTCAAAAGCCCGGCTTCCTGACCCCCTGGCTCGACCTGCCCGGCGTCACCGAACGTCTGACCTGGTGGTCGGCCGTCTCCGGTCTGGACCTCATCCACTACGGCACCAAGGCCGATGAGGAGGAGATCCGCGACACCGCGGTGGCCCAGCCGCTGCTGGTGGCCGCCGGTCTGGTCGCCGCCCACGCGCTGTTCGGCGAGGGCATCGAGGGCGCGACCGGTCTCGCGGAGCTGCCGAACCGTATCGGCGCGGTCGCGGGCCACAGCGTCGGCGAGATCACCGCGGCCGCGGCCTCCGGTGTGCTCACCGACGAAGCGGCCATGGTGCTGGTCCGCCGCCGCGGACTCGCCATGGCGGAGGCCGCGAGCCGCACCGAGACCGGAATGGCCGCCATACTGGGTGGTGAGCAGGACGATGTCGTCGCCCACCTCGAGAAGCACGGACTGACCCCGGCGAACGTCAACGGCGCCGGGCAGATCGTGGCCGCGGGCACCGCCGAGCAGCTGGCGGCGCTGGCCGAGGACAAACCGGAGGGGGTGCGCCGCGTCGTACCGCTCAAGGTGGCCGGCGCGTTCCACACCGACCACATGGCCCCGGCGGTCGCCGCCCTCGAGGCCCTGGTCGCGGGCGTCCCGGTGGCCGATCCGCGCACCCGATACGTCTCCAACCGGGACGGCGGGGTCGTGGCGACCGGGGCCGGGGTGATCGAGCGGCTGGTCGCCCAGGTGTCCAACCCGGTGCGCTGGGATCTGTGCATGGAGACCTTCCAGGAGCTGGGCGTCACCGGGCTGATCGAGGTGGCCCCGGGCGGCACGCTCACCGGCATCGCCAAGCGCGCGCTGCCGGGCGTCACCAATGTGGCGCTGAAGACTCCGGACGATCTCGCAACGGCCCGTGCGCTGATCGCGGAGCACGCCGTCCCCGTCGACACACCGGCCGAAGAGGAGCTCCGAGGAGCATGACCGCGAAGATCAAGCCCAGTAAGGGCGCCCCGTACGCGCGCATTCTCGGCGTCGGTGGCTACCGTCCGACCCGGGTGGTGCCGAACGAGGAGATCCTCAAGCACATCGACTCCTCCGACGAGTGGATCCGCTCCCGCTCGGGCATCGCCACCCGGCACTGGGCCGGTCCGGACGAGACGGTCGCCGCCATGTCCGTGGAGGCCGGAGGCAAGGCCATCGCCGACGCCGGTCTGACGCCGGAGCAGATCGGTGCCGTGATCGTCTCCACGGTCTCGCATCTGAAGCAGACCCCTGCGGTCGCCACCGAGATCGCGCATCTGCTGGGCACCGGCAAGCCGGCCGCGTTCGACATCTCGGCGGGCTGTGCGGGCTTCGGCTACGGGCTGACCCTCGCCAAGGGCATGATCACCGACGGCACCGCGGAGCATGTGCTGGTCATCGGGGTCGAGCGGCTTTCGGACCTGACCGATCTGGAGGACCGGGCGACGGCCTTCCTGTTCGGCGACGGCGCCGGCGCCGTGGTGGTCGGCCCCTCCAAGGAGCCCGCGATCGGCCCGACCGTCTGGGGCTCGGAGGGCGACAAGTCCGACACCATCACCCAGACGCTGCCCTGGGACGTCTACCGCGAGCAGAACGCCGCCGACGTGCGTTACCCGGCGCTGCGCCAGGAGGGCCAGGCCGTCTTCCGCTGGGCCGTCTACGAGATGGCGAAGGTCGCCCAGCAGGCCCTGGACGAGGCCGGAGTCAGCGCGGACGAGCTCGACGCGTTCATCCCCCACCAGGCCAACATGCGGATCATCGACTCGATGATCAAAACCCTCAAGCTGCCGGAGCACGTCACGGTCGCCCGTGATGTGGAGACCACCGGCAACACCTCGGCCGCCTCCATTCCGCTCGCCATGGAGCGGCTGTTGGCGACGGGGCAGGCGAAGAGCGGCGACACCGCGCTCGTCATCGGATTCGGAGCGGGTCTCGTCTACGCAGCGACGGTCGTTACCCTCCCTTAGGCTCCATAGTCCATATCCACGCAGCTCCACAGAAGTCGGACGCTGCGCCACCACCGCAACACACCGAAGAAGGAGCGCCGCAATGGCCGCCACTCAGGAAGAGATCCTCGAGGGTCTCGCCGAGATCGTCAACGAGATCGCCGGTATCCCGACCGAGGACGTCCTGCTGGACAAGTCCTTCACCGACGACCTGGACGTCGACTCGCTGTCCATGGTCGAGGTGGTCGTCGCCGCCGAGGAGCGCTTCGACGTGAAGATCCCGGACGACGACGTCAAGAACCTCAAGACCGTCGGCGACGCCGTCGACTACATCCTCAAGCACCAGGGCTGAGCCCGTATCAAGGCCGGTCGTCGCCGCCCGTGCGGTGGCAGGTCCAGCACCTTCTACACGTGGAGTAGGAATTCCTGTGAACTCGACCAATCGCACCGTGGTCGTCACCGGTGTTGGTGCCACGACGCCGCTGGGTGGCGACGCCCCGTCGACCTGGGAGGCCCTGCTGGCCGGCCGGTCCGGCGTCCGCCTCCTGGAGGAGGAATGGGCGGCCGAGTTGCCGGTCCGCATCGCCGCGAAGATCGCGGTGGAGCCGGGCACGATCATTCCGCGTCCGCAGGCCCGCAAGCTCGACCGTTCCGCGCAGTTCGCGCTGCTCGCGGCTCGTGAGGCATGGGCGGACGCGGGCTTCACCGCCAGGGCGGGCGAGGACTCCTCGATCGACCCCGACCGGCTCGGCGCGGTCGTGGCCTCCGGTATCGGCGGGGTCACCACCCTGCTCGACCAGTACGATGTGCTGCGCGAGAAGGGCGTCCGCAAGGTCTCCCCGCACACCGTGCCGATGCTGATGCCCAACAGCCCGGCGGCGAACGTCAGCATCGACCTCAACGCCCGCGCGGGCGCGCACACCCCGGTGAGCGCGTGCGCCTCCGGCGCCGAGGCCATCGGCTACGCCATCGAGATGATCCGCACCGGCCGCGCCGATGTGGTCGTCGCGGGCGGCACCGAGGCGTCCATCCACCCGCTGCCCATTGTCGCCTTCGGCAACATGATGGCGATGTCCAAGAACAACGACGACCCGCAGGGCGCCTCGCGCCCGTTCGACGTCGACCGCAACGGCTTCGTGATGGGCGAGGGCTCGGGCGCCATCGTCCTGGAGTCGGCGGAGCACGCCGCCGCGCGCGGCGCCCGGGTGTACGCGCAGGCGATCGGCCAGGGCATCTCGGCCGACGCCCACCACATCACCCAGCCTGAGCCGTCCGGCAACGGCATCGGGAACGCGCTGCAGAACCTGGTGGAGAACACCGGCATCAGCGGTGCCGAGATCGCGCACGTCAACGCGCACGCGACCTCGACCCCGCAGGGCGACCTGGCGGAGATCAAGGCGCTGCGCAAGGTGTTCGGCGACGACGTGGACCACATGGCGGTCTCCGCCACCAAGTCCATGACGGGCCATCTGCTCGGCGGCGCGGGCGGTGTGGAGACGGTGGCCAGCGTGCTCGCGCTGTACCACCGGCTGGCCCCGCCGACGATCAACATCGGCTCGCTGGACCCGGAGGCGGACGCGGACGTCGTGACCGGCGAGGCGCGGGCGCTCCCGGCCGAGGGCCCGATCGTGGCGCTGAACGACTCGTTCGGCTTCGGCGGCCACAATGTCGTGCTCGCCTTCCGCAGCGTCTGACCGCTTGGCGCTGTGAGGCGCTGATATGTGGGGGTGGCCCGCCTCCGGCTCCGGCCGGGGGCGGGCCATCGGTGTGTCAGGGCCGCTGGTGGGTCAGGGCCGCTTCTGACTCAGGGGGCTTGCCATGTCTCAGGGGGCTTCCCAAGTCTCAGGGGGCTTCGCCGTCGAAGCTGGCGAAGTACGAGGCCACCATGTCCTCGTCGCCGTGGCCCGCCTCGATCGCGCGGCGGAACCGCTCCGCGCCCGCGGCCGCCAGGTCCAGCCGCACTCCGGCGCGCTCCCCGGCCTGCACGATCAGCCGGGCGTCCTTCTCCGCGGTCTTGGTGGCGAAGCTGGGCTCGAAGTCGCCCCGGAGCACCTGGGCCGACTTGGCCCGCATATAGCCGTTGTCCAGCGGGCCGCCCTCGACCGCGTCCAGGAAGCCCTGCCAGTCCACGCCCAGGCCCTTGGCGAGGGCGGTCGCCTCGGCGGTGGCGTGGGTGACGTTGAGGACCCAGCTGTTGAGCACCAGTTTGAGCCGGGTGGCGGCGGCGCCCTCCGCGGTGTCGCCGACCCACACCGTACGGCTGCCGATGGCGTCGAAAACCGGCCAGACGACCGGGCGGACGGGGTTGGGCCCGGCGGCCAGCACCAGCAGCTGTCCGCTCTCCGCGGGCTGCTTGGTGCCGAGCACGGGCGAGTCGATGAGGGCGAGGTCCTTCTCACGGGCGAACGCGGCGAGCGATTCCAGCGCCTCCAGCCCCGCCGTGGTGGCCTGGGCCCATACGGTTCCGGGGCTCAGCGCGGGGGCGGCCTGCCGCATCGTCTCGAGGGCCGCGGCGCCGTCGTAGAGGATGGTCAGGACGACATCGGCGCCGTCCACGGCCTCGGCCGGGGTGTCGGTGACGCGTACGCCGTCCTCGCCGAGCGGCTCGGCCTTGGATCGGGTGCGGTTCCACGCACGGACCTCGAGCCCGGAGCGGGCGAGGTTACGGGCCATTCCGGAGCCCATGATGCCGGTGCCGAGGACCGCGACGGACGTTGCCGGGTGTTGTTCGGTCATGCCGCCACGCTAAGACCTGAAGTGCGCTCCAGGTCAAAAGGGTGGCGGCGCGTCAGGCGCTCAGACGACCTGGTGCAGCCAGCGGACCGGGGCGCCCTCACCCGCGTAGCGGAACGGCTCCAGCTCGTCGTCCCAGGGCTTGCCGAGCAGCTTGGCGACCTCCGCCTCGAGGTCGCTCTCGCCGCGGGCGGAGCGGGCCAGGGCGGCGCGCAGCCGGTCCTCGGGGATCAGGATGTCGCCGTGCATTCCGGTGACGGCGTGGAAGATGCCGAGCTCGGGGGTGGAGCTGTAGCGCTCGCCCTCGGCGGTGGCGCAGGGCTCGGCGGTCACCTCGAAGCGCAGCAGATGCCAGCCGCGGAGCGCGGAGGCCAGTTTGGAGGCCGTGCCGACCTCGCCCTGCCAGGAGAACTCGGCACGCCAGGTGCCGTTCGCCGCCGGCTGCTTGATCCAGTCGAGAGTGACACGCACGCCGAGGACGCCCGCGATGGCCCATTCGACGTGCGGGCACAGCGCGCGCGGAGCGGAGTGCACATACAGAACTCCACGGGTCGTCACCGGTGCCTCCTGTGCGGTTCGAGGTGCGCCTTCCCCAGCGGCCTCGCGCCCGTACCGGTCCCGCCCGGGACATCGGATCACATTCTGCCCTAGTGATCACTCCCACACCAGTCTCGACGTCACCTTCAGTGAAATTTATCGTGCAGAATTCTCTAGAAAGTGGACAGGATGTGACGGGGCGTAATGTGCTGGTACCGCATAGCGCGCCATGTCGCCGGGACGACGCTCATCTGGCACAAGAAAAACGTACCGTGCGAGTCGGCCGGAGGAGTGACGTACCGTCGGTCCGGATAGATATGACCCAACAGCCGGAGGGGGAACAGCCATGCGGGTCAGCGCGACACGCCGGGAGCGATCGGCGGCCGCTTCCTCGACCACGCGTACGATCGTGCGCCCGTCCCCGCGCACCGCCGGGCGCACCGCTGGACGCACGGGCATGGTGCTGTTCACCGCCGCCGCCATGCTGAGCTCCGCGGGCTGTTTCGGCAGCTCGGACGACCCCTCCCGGCACGGGCCGACCCGCGCGGGGAAGACGCCCGGCGCCAAGCGGTCCATCGTCTGGAACACCCGGCCGACCTCGATCGCCTCCCTGGGCGACTCCATCACCCGTGGCTTCGACGCCTGTTCGGTGCTCTCCGACTGCCCCGAGGTGTCGTGGTCCACCGGCACCGATGTGCGGAGCCTCGCCCAGCGGCTGCTGCCCTCCGCCACCGCCGACGCGGGGACCCACGCCTGGAACTTCGCCAAGACCGGCGCGGTCGTGGCCGACCTCCCCGGCCAGATCGAGGCGGCCGCGGCCCGAAAGCCGAAGCTGATCACCGTGATGATCGGCTCCAATGACGCGTGCCGGGACTCGGTGGACGACATGACCTCCCCCGAGCAGTTCCGCACCACCTTCACCTCGGCGCTCACCCGGCTGCGCCGTGATCTGCCGAAGACGCAGGTGTATGTGGCCAGCGTGCCGGACCTGAAGCGGCTGTGGTCGGAGGGGCGGAAGAACGTCTTCGGCCGGCAGATCTGGAAGCTGGGCATCTGTCCGTCGATGCTGAAGGACTCCCAGGACCTGGACGCGGCCTCCAACGACCGCCGACAGCGGGTGGCGGACCGGGTGACCGAGTACAACAAGGTGCTGAAGGACGTGTGCGGGCGGGATGTGCTGTGCCGGTTCGACCCGGCGGTGCACGAATACCGCTTCACCACGCATGAGCTGAGCAAGTGGGACTGGTTCCACCCCAGCAAGGCGGGCCAGGCGCAACTGGCCGACATGGCCTACCGCCGCATTACCGCTTCCGCGCCCTGACCCCGAGCCGCGGCCCGGCTCCCGGCCAGGGGCCGGGCGCGGGGCGCGGACGGCCTGCCCGACCGGGCGAGGGGCGCCCCTCCGGGCCGGGCGAGGTGGACTACGGGGTGCCCGGCGGACCACGCGGCGGAGCCGCATATCGATGCTTTCCCCTCCCCGCCCC
>NZ_JAAAYH010000414.1:0-7988 GCF_018035285.1 Streptomyces sp. MK37H
GCGGGCCGGACTTCTCGTCCTACGCCCCCGAAGAGGTGGGCTGGCTGCTGCAGGACTTCTCCCACGTCACCCTCGAAGCGCCCACCGAGGAGCGGGAGGAGGCGATCCAGAGCGGGGGCGCGCACTACGCCGAGTCGCTGCCCGTGGAGTACCAGCCGAACGAGCGCTACCAGGAGCTGTTCCGGGCCGCCCTCGACACCTCCGCCGCCCGGATCGCCCGCGCGGTCGGCGCGGTCACCGAGACCGTGCTCGCCGAGCGCTCCCCGCGCCCCGTCCTCGTCTCGCTCGCCCGCGCCGGCACCCCCGTCGGGGTGCTGATGCGCCGCTGGGCGCGCCACGCCCACGGGCTGGACCTCCCGCACTACGCGATCTCCATCGTGCGCGGCCGCGGCATCGACACCGCCGCGCTGCGCTGGCTGGCGGACCACCACGACCCCTCCGACGTCGTCTTCGTCGACGGCTGGACCGGTAAGGGCGCCATCACCCGCGAGCTGTCGGACGCCCTCGCCCCGTACCCGGACTTCGATCCGCGGATCGCGGTCCTCGCCGATCCCGGCCGCTGTGTGGACACCTATGGCACCCGGGACGACTTCCTCGTCCCCTCCGCGTGCCTCAACTCGACCGTCTCCGGGCTGATATCGCGCACCGTGCTCCGCGCCGACCTCGTCGGCCCGAACGACTTCCACGGCGCGAAGTACTACCGCGAACTCGCCGGCGCGGACGTCTCCGAGCACTTCCTGGACACCGTCTCGGCCCGCTTCGCCGAGGTCGCCGAGGCTGCCCTGGCCGACGCCGAGCGGCTCGCGGCCACCGACCGCACCCCCACCTGGGAGGGCTGGGCCGCGGTCGAGCGGATCAGCCAGGAGTACGGCATCCACGACGTCAACCTGGTCAAGCCGGGCGTCGGCGAGACCACCCGGGTGCTGCTGCGCCGCGTCCCGTGGAAGATCCTCGCCCAGCGCGGCGCGGGCGCGGACCTGGACCATGTGCGGCTGCTCGCCGAGCAGCGCGGAGTGCCGGTCGAGGAGGCCGACGACCTCCCGTACACCTGCGTCGGGCTGATCCACCCGCGCTACACCCGGGGCGCCACCGGGGCCGACGGAAAGACGGTCGGCACGGCTTCCGGCAAGACGGTCGGCACGGCTTCCGGCAAGACGGTCGGCACGGCTTCCGGCAAGACGGCCGACAAGGCGAACACCGCGAACACGGCGGACATCGCCGCCGGCAGACACGAGAGAACGGTGGCGGCACGATGAGCGTTCTGGTGGCAAGCGACCTCGACCGCACCCTGATCTACTCCGCGGCGGCCCTCGGCCTCGAGATGCCGGACGCCGAGGCCCCGCGGCTGCTGTGCGTCGAGACGTACGAGGGCAAGCCGCTGTCGTACCTGACCGAGACCGCCGCCGGGCTGCTCGCCGAGCTGGTCCGCACCTCCGTCTTCGTCCCCACGACCACCCGCACCGTCGAGCAGTACCGCCGCATCCGCCTCCCCGGCCCCGCCCCCCGCTTCGCGATCTGCGCCAACGGCGGCCAGCTGCTGGTCAACGGCGAGCCCGACGCCGACTGGCACCAGCGGGTGCGCAGCGCCCTCGACGACGGATGCGCCCCCCTGGAGGAGGTGCGCGCCCACCTCAGCGCCACCGCCGACCCCGCCTGGCTGCTCAAGGAGCGGGTGGCCGAGGAGCTGTTCGCCTATCTCGTGGTGAGGCGGGAGCTGCTGCCCGAGGGGTACGTCAAGGAGCTCACCCAGTGGGCCGACCCGCGCGGCTGGACGGTCTCCCTCCAGGGCCGCAAGATCTACGCCGTGCCCAAGCCGCTCACCAAGAGCGCCGCCGTCGCCGAGATCAAGAGCCGCACCGGCGCCGACGAGGTGCTCGCCGCGGGCGATTCGCTGCTCGACACCGATCTGCTGCTCGCGGCCGACCGCGCCTGGCGCCCCGGCCACGGCGAACTGGCCGACATCGGCTGGTCGGCGCCCCAGCTGACCGTGGTCGAGGAGAAGGGCGTCGCGGCGGGCGAGGCCATCGTCCGCGCCCTGGGCGAGCGCTCCTCCGTCACCTGGGCGCGTGCCCGCAGCCAGATCATCCGCGCCGTCTCCCGCGGCCGGGACTGACCAGCCGCACCGCCACCCATCCCAGCACCGCGAGCGCGGCCGCGCCCAGCACCGCCTTCGAGTAGACCGAGACGTAGTCCGTGACGTCGCGCCAGTTGTCGCCCAGCGCGTAACCGGCCAGGACGAACACGGTGTTCCAGATCGCGCTGCCCAGGGTGGTTAGGGCGAGGAAGGCCGGGAGGGGCATCCGCTCGATACCGGCCGGAACCGAGATCATGCTGCGGAAGATCGGCACCATGCGGCCGAAGAAGACCGCCTTGGTGCCGTGGCGTCCGAACCAGCGCTCGGTCCGGTCGATATCGGCGGGCCTGACCAGCGGCAGCCGCTCGGCGATCGCGACGGTCCGCTCCCGGCCGAGCAGCGCGCCCACCCCGTACAGCGCGAGCGCGCCCAGGACCGAACCGGCGGTGGTCCACAGCAGCGCGGCCACCAGGCTCATCCGCCCCTGCCCCGCCGCGAATCCGGCGAGCGGCAGGATCACCTCGCTGGGCAGCGGCGGGAAGAGGTTCTCCAGGGCGATGGCGGCGCCCGCGCCCGGCGCCCCGAGGGCGTCCATCAGGCCGGTGGCCCAGTCGGTGATCCGATCAGTCATGGCCGGAACGCTAGGAACCGGCCGCACCCGGCGGCCATGAGGCCGACCGTCCGGTTCCCCGGCCGTCCACCGCACCGGCAACCTGCGGAAATCCTCAGTGCCCCGGCCGGTCCCGGCCGCTAGCGTTTCCACCATGGGTGCCACCACGGGGAGATGGTTGCGGCGCGCGGCGCGGCTCGCCGCCGGACTGCTGGCGGGGGCCGGTACGGCGCTCGTCGCGCTGCCGTTCCTGGTGGCGGCGGGGCTGACCCTGCTGTCCGTGCCCTGGCCGGGCGCGCGGCAGTGCGTACTGCGGCCGTTCACGGCGGGCGCGGCGCGGCTGACCGAGCTGGAGCGCCGCAGACTGGCCCGGTTCCTGGACATCGAGATCACCTCCGACTACGGCGGCCGCCAGGCGCTGCGCTATCTCGCGGCGCGCACCGCCGTGGGGCTGCTCGGTGGGCTCGTGCTGCTGGCCGGGCTCACCGGCATCGCCTACGGCACCTTCCTCCTCTGGGGCCGGCTGCTCGGCTACGCCTTCCATGACCTGGTCAGCGTCGTGACCAGCGGTGTCGGCGGCCTCTTCCTGCTGTTCCTCGCCGTCCAGGGGGTCTTCGGCGTGGTCGGCCTCGAGGCGCGGCTGGCACGCGGCGTCCTCGGCCCCGAGACCCAGGACGCGCTGCGGCACCGCATCGAGGAGCTGGCCACCAGCCGCGCCGGGGTCGTCGAGGCGGTCCACGACGAACGGCGCCGCATCGAGCGCGATCTGCACGACGGCGTACAGCAGCGGCTGGTGGCGCTCGGCATGCTGCTCGGCCGGGCCCGCCGCAGCCAGGACCAGGCCAAGGCACGCGCCCTGCTGGCGCAGGCCCACGAGGAGAGCCGCCAGGCGCTGGACGAGCTGCGCGAGGTGGCCTGGCGGGTCTATCCGACCGCGCTGGACGAGGCCGGGCTGCGGATCGCCCTGGAGACGGTCGCCGAGCGCTCGGCCATCCCCGTACGGCTCGACTACGGGCTCACGGCCGAGCCGGTCACGGCGGTGCGCACCGCCGCGTACTTCGTGGTGGCGGAGGCGCTGACCAACGCGCTCAAGCACTCGGGCGCGGCCCGCGTCGACGTCGCGCTGACCGCCGTGGCCCCGGGCACGCTGACCGTCCGCGTCACCGACGACGGCACCGGCGGCGCCGACCCGGCGGGCGGCGGTCTGCTCGGCCTGGCCCGCCGGGTCGCCGCCCTCGACGGCCGGCTGAGCGTGGTGAGCCCGCCCGGCGGCCCCACCACCGTCACCGCGGAGCTGCCCGCCCCGTCCCTCGGTGGTGTGCCGTGCGGGTGATCCTGGCCGATGACTCGACGCTGCTCCGCGAGGGCCTGGTGCGGCTGCTCGCCGAGGAGGGGCACCAGGTGGTGGCGGCGGTGGGGGACGGCGCCGCTCTGGTGGCGGCGGTCGAGGCCGCCCCGGACGTGGACGCGGTGGTGGTGGACGTACGGATGCCGCCGACGCATACGGACGAGGGGCTGCGCGCGGCGCTGGAGATCAGACGGCGGTGGCCGGGGGTGGGCGTCCTGGTGCTGTCGCAGTACGTGCAGAAGCGGTACGCGACGGAGCTGCTGACGGGGGAGGGCGCCGAGAAGAGGGCTGACGGGAGGGCTGACGGGAGGGCTGACGGGGCCGGGCCTTCCGGCGTGCGGTCCGGGGGAGTCGGCTATGTGCTCAAGGACCGGGTGGTGCAGGTCGACGAGTTCCTCGACGCGCTGGAGCGGGTCGCCACGGGCCGCGCCGCCTTCGACCCGGAGGTGGTCCGCAGACTGCTCGCCCGCTCCACCCGTACCGACCCGCTGAGCCGCCTCACCCCGCGCGAGCGGGAGGTGCTCGACGCGATGGCCCAGGGGCACGCCAACGCGGCGATCGCCGAGCGGCTGTATGTGTCCCGCAGCGCGGTCGAGAAGCACATCAACGCCATCTTCGAGAAGCTCGAACTGCCGGGGAACGCGGGATACAGCCGCCGGGTGCTCGCCGTACTGCGCTATCTGGGAAGCTGAAGCTGAACGGAATGCATCGGACTGGACCGGAACGGACCGGTCTGGGCCGGCCTGGACTGGAAACGGACTGGAACTGAACGGATCAGAACGGATCAGAACGGAACCGGTCGGGGAGCCGAGGAGCCGAAAGGGAGGCCGCGATGGCCGAGAGCAAGAGCACACCGATCACGGCCGAGCTGTACGACTACGTCCTGCGGCACAACCCGCCGCTCGACCCGGTCCTGCGCGAGCTCGTCGAGGTCACCCACCGCAACCTCCCCGGCCACGCCGGGATGCAGTCCGCCGAGGAGCAGGCCCCGCTGCTGGCCTTCCTGGTCCGGCTGATCGGCGCCCGCCACATCGTGGAGGTCGGCACCTTCACCGGCTTCTCCGCGCTGGCGATGGCCCAGGCGCTGCCCGCCGACGGCCGGCTGATCGCCTGCGATGTGTCGGAGGAGTGGACGGCGTACGGGCGGAAGGCGTGGGCCAAGGCCGGCGTCGAGGACCGTATCGACCTGCGGATCGCGCCCGCGCTGGACACGCTGCGCGCGATGCCCGCCGAGCCCCATATCGATCTCGCCTATCTCGACGCGGACAAGCAGAACTACATCCCGTACTGGGAGGAGCTGGTCCCGCGGATGAACCCCGGCGGTCTGATCGTCGCGGACAACGTCTTCTACCACGCGCAGGTCATGGAGGCGGCGCCCTCGCCCGGGGGCGCCGCGATCCAGGCGTTCAACGACCATGTGGCGGCGGACGCCCGGATGGAGGCGGTCATGCTTACCGTCGCCGACGGCCTGACGCTCGCGCGCCGGGTCAGCTGAGCCGCCGGTCGCGGATCCGCTGCCGGATCCGGGCCCAGCGCCCGGGGGTCTCGGGCCGCCCGGTGGGCTCGGCGTACTCGGCGGGTTCGCCACCCCCGGGCTGATCCAGCTTGCCCCACTTGCCGGGCGGCTGACCGGACCGTTCAAGAGGCCCACCCGGGGCGCCGGGGGCCTCGGGCGTGAGCGGGGCGCCGGGCGTGAGCGGGGCGCCGGGCTGGACGGCCGTAGCGCCCCGTTCGGCGGCCCGCTCCCGCGCCGCGACCAGCTCACGCGCGTGGGCGGCCTCGCGCTCGGCCTGCTCGGGGTGGCGGGTCACCCAGTACGGATTGTCATGCGGCAGCCCGCCGCTGACCCGTCCGTACATCCCGAACCACATCAGCAGCAGCCCCACCACAAAGCTGAACAGCACGTTCTGCATCCGGAACGCCAGGAAGTTGTACGGGGTCTCCAGCAGCGCCAGATTGACGAACCCGCTCAGCAGGAAGAGCAGCCCGAGCACCATATTGAGCGACGAGGCGAAGTTGCCGCCGATGAGCATGCCGAAGAACAGCAGCAGCCCGATGACGATGGAGAGCACGCTCAGCGTGCCGTTGGTGCTGAGCCCGGCGACCGTGTCCCCGCCGGTGTCGAAGAAGCCGACCCGGTGGATCAGCCCCAGGATGCCGAAGGCGACGAGCACCAGCCCCATGAGCCCGGCGCCGACGCGATAGACCTTGCTGAGCCGGTGATCGACGGGCAGATGCTCATCGAGCGTGGTGTGCGCGCCGATCCGCTCCGGGAAGTGCCGTGCGACTCCGGCGGGATGAGGACCGATGGGGGAGGGGCGGCCCGTAGCCATCTCCGGCCTCCTTGCTGCTGGCGCCGGACCTCGGCCGCGCGCTCTTCGCGGTCGGGGCCGTACCCGTGGAACGCCACGTCACCGGCGCGTACACGACGTGCACGCGCACAACCGGAGGCGCGGCACGGGTACGTATCTCCAGGATCCGCCCCGGTCCCCCGAGGCTCAACCGCAGCAGCCGCCCCCGCAGCAACCGCCACCGCCGCCGCCGGACGGGGGCCGGGCCGAGGGGGCGGAGGACGAGGAGGACGAGGCGCCGGTGACGGCCACGGTGGACAGCAGCTTCACCGTGTCGTCGTGCCCGTCCGGGCAGGACGCGGGAGCGGAGGACTCGGCCATGGGCCGGTTCAGCTCGAAGGTGGTGCCGCAGGCGCGGCAGCGGTACTCATAGCGAGGCATGGCAGGAGCATAACCACCGAACCGCAGGTCAGCCCCCCGAATGAGCCCTGGGCTTCGCTTCGCGCGGGCTCAATGCCCCCCGCCCCGCTCGTCCCGGATCTCCTGGACGACCCGGGCGACGGTCTGCCGTACGGCCTCGGTCTCGGAGAGGAAGTGCCACCAGTCCGGATGCCGCCCTTCAAGACCCGCGATGGCCCGGTCGAGGCGCTCCACGGCGTCGTCCAGCGGGCGCGCGTGGCGCGGATCGGGGGTGCTGCGCCCGGCCATGGCCAGCCGCTGCGCGTCGCGGATCGCGAACCGGGTGCGCTCGATCTCCTTCTGCTGGTCGTACGACACCTCGTCCAGCCGCCGCAGCCGGTCCCCGGCCGTCGAGACGGCCTCGTCCGTGCTGTTCAGCAGCGCCCGTACGGTGGCCAGCAGCGCGGTGGCATCCGGCCAGCGCTGCTCCTCGCGCGCCGCCTGCGCCTCCTTGAGCTTCTCCTCGGCCTGCGCCACATCCCGTGCCGCCTGCGCGGGGACGGGCTGCAGATCCTGCCAGCAGGCCGCGGTGTAGCGGCGGCGCAGCTCGCTGAGGACGGGCTCGACCCCGGCCGCCCGGGTGGTGATCGCCTGGGCGCGGGTGCGCAGCGACACCAGCCGCTTGTCGATCTCCGCGGCCCGCTCCGGAAGCCGCTCGGCCTCCCCGCGCACCGCCTCGGCCCTGCGCAGCACATCATCGGCCCGCCGCAGGGTCTCCTGCACACCGTGCTGCCCGGCCCCCTGGTTGAGCTTGGTCAACTCGGGCGACAGCGCCGCCAGCCGGGCCGCCAGATCGTCCGCCCGCAGCCCCGACGCACGCACCGCGTCCAGCGCGTTACTCGCCGCGAGCAGCGCCTGCCGCGCCCGCTCCACCGCCGGCGCCAACCGCGCCAGCCGCGTCTCGGCCTGCTCCAGCAGCGCCCCCAGCCCCTGCGCGAACCGGTCCAGATCCGCCTTCGTCCGCTCCAGCGCGTCCTTCGCCCTGGTCAGATCGGCACGGGCCCGGGAGGCCGTCGCCGCGTCCAGATCGTCCCGGTCCAGATCATGGGCGTCCACCGCCGTGATGTAGTCCTGGCTGACCTGGTCGATCCGCCGCTCCAGCGCCGAGAAGTCGGCCGCCGTCCGGCGCGCGGCGGGCGAATCGTCCACGGCGGTGATCGTCTCGATGGAGATCCGCAGATCCCGCTGCGCGGTGTCCAGCTCGTA
>NZ_JAAAYH010000415.1:0-7963 GCF_018035285.1 Streptomyces sp. MK37H
GGTCGCGTTCTCGTAGCGGCGCTCCTGCCGGCCGAGGATCAGCGGGAACCACACCAGCAGCAGCACACCGGAGACGAAGGCGGGCACCCGCACATGGTTGATCCACCGGGCCGGGGCCGGGAGGACGGCCGCCACGGCACGGTCGGCGAGCGCGTACAGCGGCAGCAGCACCAGGTCATGGAGGACGGCGGCGCCGACGAACCACAGCGCGAACCCGACCCAGTCCCCGCTCAGCAGCCTCACCCCGACGTAGCCGGTCAGCGCGAAGGAGCACAGCAGCAGCACCAGCCGCAGCGGCGACTCCCCGTCCAGCCGCCGCAGCCCAGAACCCTGCCGTCCGGCGGCCCTCACACCGTCCCCCCGAAGTCCGGGAAACCTCATACCGTCCCCCCAAAGGTCAGCCGCCCGACCCACTTGGTGTTGTGCACACCCGGAGCCCCGGGCACGATCACCCGCGCCGGATAGCCGTGGTCCGGCGACAGATCCGCGCCGTTGACCTTCAGCGCCAGCAGCGAGCGCGGATCGCGGACCTGGTGCTCGCTCAGCACGACGCTGCGGAAGGAGCCGTGCCGCTGCACGGACTCCACCAGCACCCTCGGCGGCCGGTCGGCATGCCCCACCAGCGCGGCGAGGTCGGCCAGCCGTACCCCCTCCCACCGCTGGTCGGCCGTGGACCACCCCTCCACACAGGCGATGGGCAGCGCCGCGCCGTGGTGCTCCAGCCGCAGCAGCCGCTCCCGGGTGAGGACGGTCTCGTGGCCCGCAGCGCCCCGCACCACCAGCCGCCAGTCGGGCCCGATGTCGCGGGCGCGGATGCCGACGGCCGCGACGGTCTTGTTGATCTGGAAGCCGTTCGGCCCCCGGCCCGGCTCACGCCCGTGCGGGGCGAGCAGCGCGCTCGTACGCAGCGGCCCGTCGATGCTCTGACCGGCCGTCACCACCAGCAGCGCGAAGGAGCCGGTGCCGACCATGGCGAGCGCGCCCCGCCGCGACATGGTCGGCGCGGCGGGCCGCGGGCTGACCAGACCGGTCTCGTCCGGCGGCTCCGGCCGGGTGTCGGAGGTGCGGGTGCGCAGCTCGGCCCGTAGCTCGCGGCTCCGCAGCGTCCGCACCATGAGCGGGAGCCGCAGCGCCACATGGACCACGAGGGCGGCCATGAAGATCCACGCCCCGTAGAAGTGCAGCGGGTAGAAGGAGCCGGGGAAGACGTAGTCCAGCTGGACGTTGAGCACGCCGGTGGCGAACTCGAACAGTCCCCCGCCGACCAGCAGGAGCAGCGAGAGCCGCTCCAGCGCGTGCCCCAAGGACCGCACCGGCGGCCAGGCGAACAGCTTGGGGATGACCGACCACAGCTTGGCCAGCAGCACGGGGACGAGCACGACACCGAGCGTGACGTGCACCCCCTGGGTGACGCGGTAGAGCCAGGAGGGGTCGGTCGGCCAGGAGAAGAGGTAGAAGCCCAGCAGCCCCTTGTCCGGTGTCTTGTCGTTGACCGGGGACAGATCGGGGTTGTAGGCGGCGTACGACAGCAGTCCGGTCACGAAGAGCACGGGGATGCCGAAGAGCAGGACCAGGCCGAAGGCGGACGTCAGCCAGGGGCCGCGGAGCGGGCTGCGCCACAAGGCGCGGCGTTCACGGTCGGTACGGGGAGGGTGGCTCATGGCATGACCGTAGGACCGCCGCACCGCCTCCAGGCGCCTTGAGCCCATGACGAAACGGTGACGTCACGGGGCCTGGCCGGGAAGATCTGACGGTCCGGTGACAGCGCGCGGCGCGGCGGCCCGGCGGTGGGCTCGGCGACGTAGCGTGACGTCGTGAAGCTCCCTCTCCGCAGCGACGTCGACATCCAGCCCGCCCAGGACGACACACGGACCGGCCGTCGCCGGGACGTGCTCGCCGCCGCTGCAGCCGCCGTGCTCCTCGCCGTCGCCGCCGTCGTCGGCACCCTGATCCAGCGGACCGATCACTCCCTGTACGTCGACTGGGCGCCGCTGTACGCCGACTGGCTGCCCCATGTGGGCCCCGGCACGCCCCTCGCCCTGGCCGTCGCCGCGGCGGTCGTCGTCCACGGCCACCGGCTGGCGGCGCGGCTGCCGTGGCGGGGGCTGTTGGGGGCCGTCTGGGCGGCGGCCATGGCCTGGATCTGGTCGCTGGCGCTGGTCGACGGATGGCGGCGCGGGGTGGCGGAGCGGCTGACGGCGCGCCACGAATATCTGCGCGGCATCGACCGGTTCCAGGACATCGGCGCGGCCCTGCGCGGCTTCACCGGCCATATCCTGCTCACCCAGCCCGACCACTGGCCCGCCCATATCGCGGGCCATCCGCCGGGCGCCGTGCTCACCTTCGTGGGCCTGGACCGGCTGGGCCTGGGCGGCGGCGGTTGGGCGGGGACCTTCTGCGTCACCGTGGGCGGCTCGGCGGCGGTCGCGATCCTGGTCACGCTGCGCGCCCTGGGGCAGGAGCGGGCGGCGCGTACGGCCGCCCCGTTCCTGGTCCTGGCCCCCGGGGCGGTATGGGTGGGCGCCTCGGCCGACGGCTACTTCGCGGCGGTCGCGGCCTGGGGGCTCGCGCTGCTGGCGCTCGCGGCGACGCGTACGGTCCGGGCGCCCGGGGCGGTCGCGCTGGGCTCCGGGCTGCTGCTGGGGCTGACGGCCTATCTCTCGTACGGGCTGACGCTGCTGGCGCTGCCCGCCGCCGCCGTACTGCTGCTCAGTCGCACCGCGCGGCCGCTGCCCTTCGTTCTGACCGGGGTGGCGGTGGTGGCCGGGGCGTTCACGCTGGCCGGGTTCCGGTGGTGGGAGGGGTACTCCCTGCTGGTCGAGCGCTACTACCAGGGCGTGGCCTCCGATCGCCCGTACGCGTACTGGGTCTGGGCCAATCTGGCCGTCGCGTCGGTGGTCGCCGGTCCCGCATGTGTCGCGGGCGCGCGGCGGATGCTGTCGGCGGTGCCCGACGCCGCCCGGCGGCTGCGCCCGGGCGGGCCGGTCGGTCCTGGCGCCCCGGACGGGCTCGTCGTCCTGACCTTCGCGGCGCTGTTCGCGCTTGTCGTGGCCGATTTGTCCGGGATGAGCAAGGCCGAGACTGAGCGGATCTGGCTTCCCTTCCTCGTCTGGCTGCTGCCCACCACCGCGCTGCTGCCCGCCCGTGATCGCCGCCGATGGCTCCTGGTCCAGGCCTGCCTCTCACTGCTCGTCAATCACCTGCTTTTGACCGGTTGGTGAGGATGACCGATGTGAAGAGCACGTGATACTTCTGTGATACTGAGGGGGACGTACATCTGTACTGTTGCCAGGGGGCGGGACCCGTGAAGGCGCTGAAGATCGTGAAAGCGTTGAAGGCTTTAAACGCCAGGAACGCCTATGGCGTGGCCGCGCCCATAGGCGCGCTGACGGCCGTGGCCGTCGTGGTGGCGCTGCTGATAGCCCTGACCTCGCCGGGGGACGCGGGGGGCGCGCAGGACGGGGACCTCCCCGCGTCCGCGGCGTCCCCCAAGTCGGACCGGGTCCCCAGGGAGCCCAAGAAGGAAGACAAGTACGCCCATTGGGACGGCAAGGTCAAGGTGCTCGGAGACGGCTCCACGTCCTACACCGGACCGCAGCCGCATCAGCTCAAGCCCGAGAAGCTCAAACCGGGTGAGAAGCCGCCGCAGTTCGTGGTCTTCTCCTGGGACGGCGCGCTGGAGAACGACGACCATCTCTTCTCCCGCTTCCGCGAGGTGGCCAAGGAGACCAACGCCACCATGACGTTCTTCCTGAGCGGCATGTATCTGCTGCCCAAGTCGAAGAGCGACCTCTACCGGCCGCCCCAGCACAAGCCGGGCTCGGCCGCCATATCCTTCCCCACCGACGAGCACATCAGGGAGACCCTGGAGCAGCTGCGCGGGGCCTGGCTGGACGGCAATGAGATCGGCTCCCACTTCAACGGCCATTTCTGCGGCGCCAAGGGCGGGGAGGACTGGTCCACCCAGGAGTGGAAGAGCGAAACGGAGCAGGCGTATTCGTTCGTGAAGCAGTGGAAGACGAACACCGGCTTCACCGACATCAAACCGCTGCCGTTCGACTATGACGTGGAGCTGGTGGGCGGGCGCGCGCCGTGCCTGGAGGGCCAGAAGACGCTGATTCCGGCGATCAAATCCCTCGGCTGGCGCTATGACGCGAGTTCCCCGGGGGACTTCCAGCTCTGGCCGTCCAAGATCGATGGAATCTGGAACTTCCCGCTGCAGCTGGTGCCGTATCCGGAGAGCGAGAAGCAGGTCCTCTCGATGGACTTCAACTTCCTCTTCAACCAGTCCGGTGACAGCACCGAGGGCGATCCGGCGAAATACGCGGAGTGGGAGCGGCTGACCCGCCAGGGATATCTGAACGGCTTCGAGCGGGTCTACAACGGCAGCCGGGCGCCGCTGTTCATCGGCAATCACTTCGAGACCTGGAACGGCGGCATCTATATGCAGGCCATCGAGGACGTGATGAGGAGTGTCTGCCGCCGCGACGGAGTGCGGTGCGTGTCGTTCAAGCAGCTCGCCGACTGGCTGGACGCCCAGGACCCGAAGGTCCTGGCGAAGCTGCGGATGCTGGACCCGGCGGAATCGCCGGACTGGTCCACGTACGCCAAGAGCAAGTAAGCGGTCTCGTTGCGGTGCCCTTACCGCCGGTGCGGCTCATGCCGAGGCGGCTCACGCCGGGGTAGCTCACTCCGGAGTAGCTCATTCCGTCAGTGCGGCTCGCGCCGAGGCGGCTCATTCCGCCGCCCCGTCCGTCATATAGCTCTTCCAGATGTCCATGGGGTAGGTGTCACCCGAGGTGTCGGCGCCTCCCCCGCCCATTCCCTTGAGCGGCATCAGCTCCTGCGACTTCGGGTCCACCCGGGACAGCGAGACCGCCGTCGAGAGCTTCTTGGTGTAGCCGACGAACCAGGCGGAGGTGCCGTCCTGCGCCGTGCCGCCCTTACCGGCCACATCGCCACCGCCCACGGCCGCCTCGCGCGCCGAACCGTCCGGGCTCTGGACCGCGCCGCGCAGCGCGTCGTCCACCTGCGCCGCGACCGCCGCGCTGAAGGCCCGCTTGGCGTGGTCCTTGCGCAGCTCGACCTTCTGCCCGCCGTGGGTGAGCCCGCTCACCGAGTACGGCGCGTAGTGCGTGCCTTCGGCGGCGAACGTCCCGTAGGCGCTGGCCATACGGATGGAGCTGGGCGTCGCGGTGCCGAGCGAGAACGCGGGCACCCGCGCGCCGAAGCTGCTGGGCAGCAGCCCCGCGTCGATGGACGCCCGCCGGACCCGGTCCAGGCCGACGTCCATGCCCAGCTGGATCATCGGGGTGTTGATGGACCGCACGATCGCCTGGCGCAGCGAGACCTGCCCATAGGAGGCGTCGTCGTCATTGGTGGCCCGCACGATCTTGCCGCCGCGGTCCCAGTACGGGCCCTCGGGCGTATGCACCGCGATCTTGTTGTCGCCGTCGTAGAGCGTCGAAGGTGTCACGGGCGTCCGCGCGCCGTTGCGCCGCAGCAGGACGCCGTCGCGCAGCGCCGCGGCGTAGACGAAGGGGGTGAAGGAGGTGCCGGCCGGGACGGTGGAGGCGTTCGCGTCGTTGAATCCCTGCTCCAGATAGCCGGGGCCGCCGTACAGCGCGCGTATGGCGCCTCCCGGAGCCACCGAGGCGGCGCCTATGCGCACATGGCGGTCCTCGGGGCGCTGCTCGGGGTCGAGGTTGTCCCGGGTCTTCTTGACCGCCTTGGCGAGCGCCTGGACCTTCGGCTTCTCGAAGGTGGTGTGGATCTGATAGCCGCCCAGGTCGAAATCGGCGGCGGATATGTCGGTGTGGGAGCTGACATACGCCTTGGCCGTCTCCACCAGATAGCCGACCTGACCGGTGAGCCCCACCGGCTTGGGCTGCGCCTTGGGCTCTGGGAATGTCGTATAGCGCGCCCGCTCGGACTTGGAGAGCTTTCCGATGTCGACCATCCGGTCCAGCACCCACTTCCAGCGGTCGACGGCCCGCTTGTGGTTCTTGGCGCTGAGCGTCGGATCGAAGGTCCCGGCGCCCTTGAGCAGCGAGGCGAGCAACGCGCCCTCGCTCGCGTTGAGTTTCGAGACGTCCTTGCCGTAGTACGCGTACGCCGCCCGCTGAATGCCGTAACTGCCGCGCCCGAACCAACTGGTGTTCAGATAGCGCTGGAGGATCTCCCGCTTGCTCATCCGGTCGTCCAGCTTGATGGCCATGAACATCTCGGTGAGCTTGCGGGAGAAGGTCTGGCGCTGATTCAGATAGGCGTTCTTCACATACTGCTGGGTGATGGTCGAGCCGCCCTGTGTCTCACCGCCCGTCACCATCCGCGTCACGGCGCGCATCAGCCCGCTCGGAGACACTCCGCTGTCGGTGTAGAAACTGGCGTTCTCGGCGGCGAGGACCGCCCACTGGACGTCTTCCGGCACCTTGTCCAGCGGCACTTCCTGCCGGTTGACCGGGCCGGTGCGGGCCATCTCGCTGCCGTCGGCCCAGTAGTAGACGTTGTCCTGCTGGGTGGCGAAGTCGTTGAGGTTCTTCGGGATGTCGGTCTGCAGATACAGAAAGCTCAGCAGACCGGTCAGACTGCCGAGGCAGAACAGGAAGAGCAGGGCGGTCTGACGCCACGACGGCAGCCATCGCGTCACACCGCGCCGCCCCGCCCTGGGGTAGTCCAGCCGGATCCGCGCGGCCGCCCAGCGGCGCAGCCGCATCCCCCGGCTCCTCGATGGCGGCTTACGGCGGTGCTTGCGGTGCTTCCCCATGGCGTTGTCGCTGCTGCCCAGCACGTGTTTCCCCCACGCTCGCTCCGCGCGCGGGCGCGGCACAAAGGTGTGATCTGATCTTCCATCCCCCCAGACAGACCGATCCTATTTTCCCCTCTGAACGTCTGTCGCCACAGGGCCCCAATTTTTTGTAACAGTGACCATATTCAGGGACTCCACCCACCCGGTGACCTTTCGCACCGCCCGGGCCGGCCACCGGCACCGCCCGGGCCGGCCCCTGGCACCGCCCGGGCCGGCCACCGGCCGACGGTCCGGCGCATACCCCCCGGGGCATCCCCGCCGTGACACCCCGAAGCTCAAATGAACCTCTGAACCATGCGGCCGTGGGATTCGTCCTCCCTGTATGGGGTCATGACCCCGGCACGCGAGAACACACCGCGGGGGACGCGGTACGGAACGAGGAGGGGGAGCCATGGTGCGCCTCGGTACCGGAATCGGCTGGCGACCGGAGATCGCCGACGACATCGCGCGGCTGCCCGGCATCGACTGGGTGGAGGTGGTGGCGGAGAACATCTGCCCCGACCATGTGCCGGACGCGCTCCGGCGGCTGCGCGAGCGCGGGACCACGGTGGTCCCGCACGGGGTGTCGCTCGGCCTCGGGGGAGCCGAGCGGCCCGACCCCGGCCGCCTCCGGGCGCTGGCCGAACGGGCCGAGGCGCTGGGCTCGCCGCTGGTCACCGAGCACATCGCGTTCGTCAGGGCCGGGGGGCCGCTGACCGCGTCACCGGCCATCGAGGCCGGGCATCTGCTGCCGGTGCCGCGGACCCGTGACACGCTGGACGTGCTGTGCGAGAACGTGCGCATCGCGCAGGACGCGCTGCCGGTGCCGCTCGCGGTGGAGAACATCGCGGCGCTGATCTCCTGGCCCGGCGAGGAGATGACCGAGGGCCAGTTCCTGGCCGAGCTCGTGGAGCGCACGGGGGTGCGGCTGCTCATCGACGTGGCCAATCTGCACACCAACCACGTCAACCGGGGCGAGGACCCGGCCAAGGCGCTGGACGAGCTGCCCACGTCGGCGATCGCCTACGTCCATGTGGCGGGCGGAGTGGAGCGGGACGGGGTGTGGCACGACAGCCACGCCCATCCGGTGACCCAGCCGGTGCTCGACGTCCTCGCCGAGCTGTGCGCCCGTACGACACCGCCTGGGGTGCTGCTGGAACGCGACGAGGACTTTCC
>NZ_JAAAYH010000416.1:0-7950 GCF_018035285.1 Streptomyces sp. MK37H
ACGGAGTCGGCCGGGCTCACGGATTCGGCCCCCTCCGACTCGTCCCGTTCCACGCGCTCCGGGCAGGGCCAGAACACCCCGTCCTCCTCCGCGATCCTCCGGTATGTGATGCCCGAGTAGTCCGCCGGGCCCCCGGCCGAGGCCCGCCGCAGCTCCTCGAAGACCTCCTCCGCGTCCGCCGGGAACCCCTTCTTCCAGCCGAGCCGGGCCGCGAGCCCGCTCAGCACCCACAGGTCCGTCCGGACGCCCGGCGGCGGGGTGAGGGCCGCCCGGCGGAGGAGGACCCGGCCCTCCAGGTTGGTCATGGTCCCGGTCTCCTCGGCCCACTGGGCCACCGGCAGCACCACATCGGCGAGCGCGGCGGTCTCCGAGAGCACGACGTCCGCGACCGCCAGGAAGTCCAGCGACCGCAGCCGGGACTCCACATGGGCCGCGCGCGGGGCGGAGACCAGCGGATTGGAGCCCATCAGCAGCAGCGCCCGGATGTCGTGTCCGAGCGCGTCCAGGAGTTCGTACGCGCTGCGCCCCGGCCCGGGCAGGACGTCCGGCTCGACGCCCCAGACGGCCGCCACATGGGCGCGCGCGGCCGGGTCGTCCAGCTTGCGGTAGCCGGGCAGCTGATCGGCCTTCTGGCCGTGTTCGCGGCCGCCCTGGCCGTTGCCCTGGCCGGTCAGGCAGCCGTAGCCGGACAGCGGGCGGCCCGCGCGGCCGGTGGCCAGGCACAGGTTGATCCACGCGCCGACGGTGTCGGTGCCCTTGGACTGCTGCTCGGGCCCCCGGGCCGTAAGCACCATGGAGCTCTCGGCGTCGCAGAACATCGTGACGGCCTTACGGAGCTCAGGAACCGGGACGCCCGTGATCCGCTCCACCAGCTCCGGCCAGTGGGCCATCGCGGCGGCCCGCGCCTCGGGCCAGCCGCTGGTGCGCCGTTCGACGAACTCCTCGTCCACCCGGCCCTCCGCGACCACCAGGTGCAGCAGCCCCAGCGCGAGCGCGAGATCGGTGCCGGGGCGCGGCGCCAGATGCAGATCCGCCTGCTCGGCCGTGCGGGTCCGCCGGGGATCGACCACGATCAGCCGGCCGCCCGCCTCCTTCAGCTCGGTCAGATAGCGCAGCGCGGGCGGCATGGTCTCGGCCAGGTTCGAGCCGACGAGCACGACGCATCCGGTGCGGGCCACGTCCGCCAGCGGGAACGGCAGCCCGCGATCCAGCCCGAAGGCCCGCTGGTGGGCGGCGGCGGCCGAGGACATGCAGAACCGGCCGTTGTAGTCGATCTGTGAGGTGCCGAGCACCACCCGGGCGAACTTGCCCAGCGCGTACGCCTTCTCGTTCGTCAGCCCGCCGCCGCCGAAGACCCCCACCGCGTCGCGGCCGTACGCCCGGCCGGTGGACTCCAGGCCCTCGGCGATCCGGTCGAGGGCCTCCTCCCAGGTGGCCGGTTCGAGCCGGCCGGTGTCAGGGCGGCGGACCAGCGGCTCGGTCAGACGCACCCGGGAGGAGAGTACGGCGGGCGCGGTGCGGCCCTTACCGCACAGCGCGCCACGGTTGACGGGGAACGCGGTGCGCTCGACCACCTCGACACCGCCCGGACGGCCGTCCGGCCCGTCACCAGGTCCGCTGCCCGGCGGCACCGGGCGCAGCGCCATCCCGCACTGCAGCGAACAGTAAGGGCAGTGCGTATCGACGGGGTCGGAGGAGGCGGGGGAGTGCTCCCCGGTAACCGGAACGTGCGCCATGCGAAGCAGCGTGCTACGGCCGTGTTACAGCCCGCGTCACTTCGCATTACGCCTGCGGGAAGCGGACCTCAGCATGGCGCCGGACGGCCGGTGAAGTCGACGCAATGACCTGTGACGGCCACGCAATGGCGGTGCAATCTGCCGCTGCCAGGCTCTCGTCATGACGCCGCACCCCGCTCCTCCCGGTCCCCCTGGCCCTCATGGCCCCGACGGCACGGCGGACTTCGACAGTGCCCAGCGGATCATGGCCCGGTTCACCGCCCAGCTCACCACCCAGCTCGACCGGCTGGGCCACCACGGCGTCCGCCCGGGCGGCCGCGATCGCCCGCCGACGCTCGTCGCCGTCGCCCACGGCAGCCGGGACCCCGAGGCGCTGCGCACCGTGAACGCCCTCCTGGACCGCGTCCGCGCGCTCCGCCCCGGACTGCCCGTACGCCTCGGCCATATCGAGCTCAACCGGCCGCTGCTGACCGACACACTGGCCGCGCTGCGCGGTGAGGCGGTGCTCGTCCCGCTGCTGCTGAGCCGCGGCCACCACATCAAACAGGACATCCCGGACGCCGTCGCCGCCGCGCCCCACCTCACCGCCCGGATCGCCGCCCCGCTCGGTCCGGACCCGCTGCTCGCCGAGGCACTGCACGCCCGGCTGGCGGAGGCGGACCGACGGGCCGGGGCCTCGCCCGGGCCCGGTGTCGTCCTCGCCGCCGCGGGCTCCCGCGACCCGGACGCGGCCGTCGACACGGCCCGTACCGCCGCCCTGCTCAGCGCCCGGCTCGGCGGGGTGCCCGTGCTGCCCGGCTACGCCTCCGCCTCCGGCCCCACCGTGCCCGAGGCCGTACGCGCCCTGGCCGCGCTCGGCCACGACCGGATCGCGGTCGCCTCCTACTTCACCGCGCCCGGCCGCTTCGCGACCCAGTGCGCGAGCGCCGCCCCCGGCCTCGCGGCCGCCCCGCTCGGCGCCCATCCGGCGGTGGCGCGTCTCGTACTGCGCCGTTACGAACAGGCGCTGGCCTCTGCGCCCTTGTCACACCCGGCGGCTACCGTCGGTGTATGAGCCCCAGCGCACCCCCTGAACCCGAACCGGATTCGGCCGACTCGGCCGGTGTCCCTTCGACCGGTGTCGCCTCGACCGGTGCCGCCTCGACCGGTGCCCCCGAGGCCGACACCCGCCGCGTCCCCGGCTATGCCGCGGCGGACCTCGATCGCTGGGCGCCCGAGCCCGACAAGCGGCCGGGCCGGACCGCCTTCCAGCGGGACCGGGCGCGGGTGCTGCACTCCGCCGCGCTGCGCAGACTGGCCGGGAAGACCCAGGTGGTGCCCGCCGCACCGGCCGCCGACCCCGGCCCTGCCGGGCGCGCCCCGGCCTTCGACGCCACGCCCCGCACCCGGCTGACCCACTCCCTGGAGTGCGCCCAGGTGGGCCGTGAGCTGGGGGCCGCGCTGGGCTGCGACCCGGATCTGGTGGAGATGGCCTGTCTCGCCCATGACCTCGGCCATCCGCCGTTCGGGCACAACGGCGAGCGGGTGCTCAACGAGATCGCCGAGCCCTGCGGCGGCTTCGAGGGAAACGCGCAGTCGCTGCGGCTGCTGGCCCGGCTGGAGCCGAAGCGGTTCGTGCCCGACCGGGTCACCGGCGAGCCGGTGAGCGTCGGGCTCAACCTCACCCGCGCCGCGCTGGACGCCGCCACCAAGTACCCCTGGCCGCGCGGCGGCCATCCGCACAGCCCCCGCTCCCCGAAGTTCGGGGTCTATGAGGACGACGTCCCGATCTTCGAGTGGTACCGGCAGGGCGCCCCCGAGGGCCGTACGACCTTCGAGACCCAGGTCATGGACTGGTCCGACGATGTCGCCTACTCCGTCCACGACGTCGAGGACGGACTGCACGCGGGCCATCTGAACCCCGCGAGCCTGCTCGCCGAGCCCGAGCGCCGCGAGGTCTTCGCCGTCGCCGCCGACCGCTACGCCCCGGGGGCCGAGCCCGACGAGCTGGCCGAGGCGCTGGACCGGCTGCTGGGCCAGGAGTGGTGGCCGCACGGCTACGACGGCTCGTCCGTCGCCCAGGCCCGCCTCAAGGACGCCACCAGCCAGCTCATCGGCCGCTTCTGCCTGGCCGCCGAGGGCGCCACCCGCGCGGCGTACGGCACGGGCCGCTTCACCCGCTACCACGCCGAACTGGTCGTGCCCCGCGCCACCCGCCTGGAGTGCGCGGTCCTCAAGGCGGTCGCCGACCGGTATGTGATCCAGCGCGCCGACCAGGAGCTGGTCCGGGCCGATCAGCGCGTGGTCATCGCCGAACTGGGCGAGGCCCTGATCGCCCGCGCCCCCGACGGCCTGGACCCCCAGTTCCGGGCGCTCTTCGACGCCGCCGGGGACGACCGGGGCCGGCTGCGGGCCATCGTCGACCAGATCGCCTCCCTGACCGACACCTCGGCCCGGGGGCTCCACGCCCGGCTCACCGGTTGAAGCCGGAAGCCGGCAGCCGCCCGCCGGATACGGCTTCCGCGCACACATACGGCCTACCGGCCCTTCCGGACGCACGCGCGGTGCGGGAGGCTCCCCTGTGACACGGCTTTCGGCACATCCTCTCGGCACGGCCTTCTCGGCACAGCATTCAGGACGGCTTTCGGAACGCACGACCTGACACGACCGGGGTAAGGCACTCATAGAGGAACCGCTCGGCACCGCTCGGCAGCGAGGAGGACACAAGTGGTGGACGCACACCAGACATTCGTCATCGTCGGAGGGGGCCTGGCCGGGGCGAAAGCCGCGGAAACCCTTCGAGCGGAGGGTTTCACCGGGCGGGTGATCCTCATCGGTGACGAGCGCGACCACCCCTATGAACGGCCCCCGCTCTCCAAGGGCTTCCTCACCGGCAGCCAGGAGCGCGACAGCGTCTTCGTCCACGAGCCCGCCTGGTACGCCCAGTCCGATATCGAGCTCCACCTCGGCCTGCCCGCCGTCCACCTGGACCGCGCCGCCAAGGCCGTGACCCTGGGCGACGGCACCCGGGTCCACTACGACCGGCTGCTGCTGACCACCGGCGCCGAGCCGCGCCGCCTCGACATCCCCGGCACCGATCTGGCCGGGGTCCACCATCTGCGCCGGCTCGCCCACGCCGAGCGGCTCAAGGGCGTCCTCGCCGCGCTCGGCCGGGACAACGGCCAACTGGTCATCGCGGGCGCGGGCTGGATCGGTCTCGAGGTCGCGGCCGCCGCCCGTGGCTACGGAGCCGAGGTGACCATCATCGAGCCCGAGCCCACCCCGCTCCACCCCGTGCTCGGCCCCGAGCTGGGCGCCCTCTTCGCCGACCTCCACGGCGAGCACGGCGTCCGCTTCCACTTCGGCGCCCGCCTTACCGAGATCACCGGCCAGGACGGCATGGTGCTGGCCGCCCTCACCGACGACGGCGAGGAGCACCCCGCCCACAGCGTGCTGGCCGCCATCGGCGCCGCCCCGCGCACCGCCCTCGCCGAGGCCGCGGGGCTCGAGGTGGTGGACCGCGCGGCGGGCGGCGGCATCGCGGTCGACGCCTCGCTGCGCACCAGCGACCCGGACATCTTCGCGGCCGGCGACGTGGCCTCCGCCCCGCTCGCGTTCCTCGAGGGCACCCCCGTACGGGCCGCGCTCCCGCCGAGCGCCCGGCTGCGCGTCGAGCACTGGGCCAACGCCCTGAACGGCGGCCCGGCGGCGGCCCGCGCCATGCTCGGCCAGGACATCGCGTACGACCGGGTGCCGTACTTCTTCTCCGATCAGTACGACGTCGGCCTGGAGTACTCCGGTTACGCGCCGCCCGGCAGTTACGACCAGGTGCTGGTGCGCGGCGATGTCGGCAAGCGGCAGTTCATCGCCTTCTGGCTGAACGACGGCCGCCTGCTCGCGGGCATGAACGTCAACGTCTGGGACGTCACCGAATCGATCCAACGGCTCATCCGCGCCGGGCAGCGGCTCGACCCGGCGGCCCTGGCCGACCCGGCCGTCCCGCTCACCTCGCTCCTCCCGTAGGCCCGTAGGCCCTCAGGCCCTCAGGCGCTTCGGAACGCCGGGGTCCGGCAGGCGGTGGATGGCCGTGTCGGACCCCGGCCGTAGAATTCGGGCGTGGCAGGCAGGATCAACGATGACGACGTGAAGGCGGTACGGGCAGCGGTCCCGATCGACGCCGTCGTATCCGAATACCTCCAGCTGCGGAACGCGGGGGGTGGCAATCTCAAGGGCCTGTGCCCCTTCCACGACGAGAAGACCCCGTCCTTCCAGGTCAGCCCCAGCAAGGGGCTCTACTACTGCTTCGGCTGCCAGGAGGGCGGCGACACGGTCGACTTCATCATGAAGATCGACCACCTCTCCTTCGCCGAGACCATCGAGCGGCTGGCCTCCCAGTCCGGAATCACCCTGCGCTACGAGGAGGGGGGCTACACCCCCGGCCGCCAGCAGGGCGAGCGCACCCGGCTGGTCGAGGCCCACAAGGCCGCCGCGCAGTTCTACGTGGAGCAGCTGGACCGCCCCGAGGCGGAGATCGGCCGCACCTTCCTGGCCCAGCGCGGCTTCGACCAGGCCGCGGCGCAGCACTTCGGCGTCGGCTACAGCCCGGCCGGCTGGGACCACCTCGTCCGCTTCCTGCGCGGCCGCGGCTTCACCGACAAGGAGTTGATCGTCTCCGGGCTCGCCCAGGAGGGCCGCCGCGGCCCGATCGACCGCTTCCGGGGCCGGCTGATGTGGCCGATCCGGGACATCGCCGGTGAGGTCGTCGGCTTCGGCGCCCGGAAGCTCCGCGAGGACGACAACGGCCCGAAGTACCTCAACACCCCCGAGACCCCGCTCTACCGGAAGTCCCAGGTCCTCTACGGCATCGACCTCGCGAAGAAGGACATCGCCAAGTCCAGCCGGGCGGTGGTGGTCGAGGGCTATACGGACGTCATGGCCTGCCATCTCGCGGGCGTCACCACCGCCATCGCCACCTGCGGCACCTCCTTCGGCGGCGACCACATCAAGATCCTCCGACGGCTGCTGATGGACAACTCGGGCGCGGAGGTGGTCTTCACCTTCGACGGCGACGCGGCCGGGCAGAAGGCGGCCCTGCGCGCGTTCGAGGACGACCAGAAGTTCGCCGCCGAGACCTATATCGCGATCACGCCGGGCGGCATGGACCCGTGCGAACTGCGGCTCGCAGAGGGCGACGAGGCCGTCAGGACGTTGGTCGACAGACGAACCCAGCTGTTCGAGTTCGCCATCCGGCAGATCGTCGCGCGCCACAACCTGGACACGGCGGTGGGACGCGCCGCCGCGCTGGAGGAGGCAGCGCCCATCGTCGCCGGGATCAAGAACAGCTCCATTCAGCACGAGTCCGCGGTGCATCTCGCGGGTCTGCTTGGCATCCTCGACACCCAATTCGTCGTACGGCGCGTCTCGCAACTGGCCCGCTGGGCCCGTGAGCGCGGCCGCGGCTCGGGCGACGAGCAGCGTGGCCGTCCAGGCGGCGAGTATCGCGGCCGTCCGGGCGGCGCTCCTGCCGGAGATGGCCCGCAGCAGCGCCATCGCGGTGGGCCGGAGGCGCAGGGCGACCCGGGCGCCCCGGTGCTGCCACGCGGCCCCCGCCTGGACCTCCGCAGCCCCGCGCATCTGGCGGAGCGCGAATTGCTCAAGTGCGCGCTCCAGTACCCCCAACTGGTCTCTCCCACCTTCGATGCCTTCGGCGCCGACGAGTTCACGGCGGCGCCGTACGCTCGAGTCCGTATGGCGATCGCCGAGGCAGGCGGGACGGCGGGGGCTGACGCCGACTACCTTGTCCGGGTCCGTGACGCGGCGCCGGACGACACCGTCCGCGGACTGATCCTGGAGCTCACGGTGGAGCCGTTGTCACTGCCCAGACGACGACAGCGCGAGATCGATCGCGCCTACGTCGGGCAGTGGCTCGCCGCCGTCAGGCTCCAGGCTGTGGATCGAAGGATCGGTGAGGTCCACGCGGGGGTGCAGCGACTGGGACCGCACGCTGACGCGGCCAGTCTCGGCGCGTTCCAGGAAGAGCTGAAGGCGTTGCAGGTGTACCGGGAAGGGCTCCGGGCGCGTGGGGCGGAGGCGCTATAGGCGAGACGCCCACCAGTGTCGCTTCACACCCACCTCAGCGGCACCGGTGGGGCCCGCTCTGCCCGAGCGCGGCGGCGCTGTAAGGGGCTCGGAGTGGGTTCGGCCAGTCCCTCCGGGACCGGGGCGCGGCGGCGCT
>NZ_JAAAYH010000417.1:0-7912 GCF_018035285.1 Streptomyces sp. MK37H
GGCCCGCCCCGAGATCGGGGCGCTGGTCGCGGCCGTCGGCGTCTACCTCTTCTTCTTCGCCATGGCCCCCACCTTCCGGCAGGCGGACTCCTTCGCCACCGTCCTCTACCAGGCGTCCACCATGGGCATCATGGCGCTCGCCGTCTCCCTGCTGATGATCGGTGGCGAGTTCGACCTGTCGGCCGGAGTCGCCGTCACCTCCTCGGCGCTGGCCGCGAGCATGCTCAGCTTCCAGCTCACCACCAATGTCTGGGTGGGTGTGCTCGTCGCCCTGCTGGTCTCGCTCACCGTGGGGCTGATCAACGGACTGCTGCTGATCAAGACCGGGCTGCCCAGCTTCCTGGTCACCCTCGCCAGCTTCCTGATGCTCCAGGGCGCCAACCTGGCCATCACCAAGCTGCTGACCGGCAATGTCGCCAGCGACTCCATCAGCGACATGGACGGCTTCGACCAGGCCAAGTCGCTCTTCGCCTCCGAGATCGACGTCTTCGGCGTCGATGTGAAGATCACCGTGCTGTGGTGGCTGGTCTTCGCCGCCATCGCCACCTGGGTGCTGCTGCGCACCAAGTTCGGCAACTGGATCTTCGCGGCCGGTGGCTCGAAGGAGAGCGCCCGTGCCGTGGGCGTCCCGGTGAACCTCACCAAGATCGCCCTCTTTATGACGGTGGGCTTCGCGGCCTGGTTCGTGGGCATGCATCTGCTCTTCGAGTACAACACCGTGCAGGCCGGCGAGGGCGTCGGCAACGAGTTCTACTACATCATCGCGGCCGTCATCGGCGGCTGCCTGCTCACCGGCGGCTATGGCTCCGCGATCGGCGCGGTCCTCGGCGCCTTCATCTTCGGCATGGTCAACCAGGGCATCGTCTACGCCAACTGGAACCCCGACTGGTTCAAGTTCTTCGTCGGCGTGATGCTGCTGCTCGCGACCCTCGTCAATCTGTGGGTGCGCCGTCAGGCCGCCAGGAGGTGATCGGAATGGCAACGAACGTCACCAAGGACAGCACCGCACAGGCTTCCGCACCGGACGAGGAGCCGGTGGTCCGGCTGCGGGGCGTGGGCAAGCTCTACGGGAACATCCGCGCCCTGGAGGGCATCGACCTGGCGGTCCGGCCGGGCCGGGTGACCTGTGTGCTCGGCGACAACGGCGCCGGAAAATCCACCCTGATCAAGATCATCTCGGGGCTGCACCAGCATGACGAGGGCGAATACCTCGTGGACGGGAAGCCGGTGCGGCTGAACACCCCACGCGACGCCCTGAACCTGGGCATCGCCACCGTCTACCAGGACCTGGCCACCGTGCCGCTGATGCCGGTGTGGCGGAACTTCTTCCTCGGCTCCGAGCTGACCCGCGGCTCCTGGCCGGTGCGGCGGCTGGACATCCAGCGGATGAAGCAGATCACCGGCGAGGAGCTGTCCGCCATGGGCATCCACCTCGACAACCTGGAGCAGCCCATCGGCACCCTCTCCGGCGGCCAGCGGCAGTCCGTGGCCATCGCCCGGGCGGTCCACTTCGGCGCCCGGGTGCTGATCCTGGACGAGCCGACCGCGGCGCTCGGCGTCAAGCAGTCCGGTGTGGTGCTCAAGTACATCGCGGCGGCGCGCGAGCGCGGGCTCGGCGTCATCTTCATCACCCACAACCCGCACCACGCCTATATGGTCGGCGACCACTTCGCGGTGCTCCGGCTCGGCGCCCTGGAGCTGAACGCGGCGCGCGAGGACGTCAGCCTCGAAGAGCTCACCAACCACATGGCCGGCGGTGCCGAACTGGCCGCGCTCAAGCATGAGCTGGCCCAGGTCCGCGGGGTCGATGTGGACGAACTGCCGGAGGAGGTGACCGCCCCTTCCTCCTGACGGACGCCACCTGACGGACGCCATCTGACAGACGCCTTCCCTCCGCCAGGACGCCATCCTCCCGGCGCCTTTCCCTGACAAGACGTCCGAATGTCCTGACGAAGGCTTGACGCCCGCCCGCCCGGCCGGTGAAGCTGCCCAAAACAGTACGACGCGGGCACCCCAGCACACCGAGGAGACCCTCTGCCATGACTGCCGACGCCTCCCCCGTACCCGCCCTGGACCGCATCCGGGTCGGCTCGGCCCCCGACTCCTGGGGGGTGTGGTTCCCCGACGACGATCAGCAGGTCCCCTGGCAGCGCTTCCTCGACGAGGTCGCGGAGGCCGGTTACGAGTGGATCGAGCTGGGTCCGTACGGCTATCTGCCCACGGACCCGGCCCGGCTCACCGAGGAGACCGGCCGGCGCGGTCTCACGGTCTCCGCGGGCACCGTCTTCACCTCGCTGCACCGAGGCCCCGAGGTCTGGGACGCCACCTGGGAGCATGTCTCCCAGGTGGCCGAGCTGACCCGGGCGATGAACGCCAATCACCTCGTGGTCATCCCCTCCTTCTGGCGGGACGACAAGACAGCCGAGCTGATCGAGCCCCCGACGCTCACCGCCGAGCAGTGGCGCCATCTGTCCACCGGGATGGAGCGGCTCGGCCGTGAGGTGCGGGAGCGCTTCGGGCTCGACATCGTCGTCCACCCGCATGCCGACACCCATATCGACACCGAGGAGAACGTGGCCCGCTTCCTGGACGCCACCGACTCCGACCTGGTCAACCTCTGCCTGGACACCGGCCACTACGCCTACTGCGGCGGCGACAGCGTCAAGCTGATCGAGACCTACGGCGAGCGCATCGGCTATCTCCACCTCAAGCAGGTCGACCCGGAGATCCTCGCCGATGTGGTGAAGAACGAGGTGCCGTTCGGCCCCGCCGTCCAGCGCGGTGTGATGTGCGAACCGCCGAACGGCATTCCGGAGCTGGGCCCCGTCCTGACCGCGGCCCAGAACCTGGATGTGGATCTGTTCGCCATCGTCGAGCAGGACATGTACCCCTGCCCGCCCGGCCAGCCCTTCCCCATCGCCGAGCGCACCCGGCGCTTCCTGCGCTCCTGCGGCGCCTGACCCCTCCCTTTTCACCCCACGGGCCCTCGCCCACACAGGTCTTCGCCACACGGGCCTTCGCCCACACGGGCCTTCGAACCGTTCAGAGAGCAGAGAGAGAAGAGAGAGCAGTCTATGACCCAGCAGGGAACGCTCGGGGTCGCCGTCATCGGGACCGGCAAGATGGGCGCCGACCATGTCCGCCGCATCAACGACGTGATCAGCGGCGCCCGGGTGGCCGCCGTGGTCGACATCGACGAGGCGCGGGCCAAGGCGGTCGCCGACACCGCCGACGGCTGTCAGGCGTTCACCGACCCGGCCGCCGCGATGGCCGCGCCCGGCGTGGACGCGGTGCTGATCGCCTCGCCGGGGCCCGCGCACGAGGCCGCGCTGCTCAGCGCGTTCGAGCGCGATCTGCCGGTGCTGTGCGAGAAGCCGCTCACCCCGGACTCCGCGTCCGCGCTGCGGGTGCTGGAGGCCGAGCAGCGGCTGGGCCACCGCCGGGTGCAGGTGGGCTTCATGCGCCGCTACGACACCGAGTTCATGAAGCTCAAGGCGCTGCTGGCCGAGGGTGAGCTGGGCCGCCCACTGCTGCTGCACTGCCGCCACCGCAATGCCTCGGTGCACTCGTACTTCACCAACGAGATGTTGATCACCGACTCGGTGGTGCATGAGATGGACCAGTCGCGCTGGCTGCTGGAGCAGGAGATCGCCGCGGTCACCGTGCTCAAGCCGACCCCCAGCTCGCTGTCGCCCGAGCCGCTCAGCGACCCCCAGCTGGTGGTCTTCGAGACCACCGGCGGGGCGATCGTCAATGTGGAGATCTTCGCCACCTGCGGCTTCGGCTACCAGGTGCAGGCGGAGGCGGTCTGCGAGCGGGGCACCGCCCGCGTCGGCGACGCCCACGGGATGCTGGTCAACCGGCCCGGCACCTGGGGCGGGGAGATCGCCCCCGACTTCGTGGCCCGCTTCGAGGAGGCGTACGACCGCGAGGTGCAGAGCTGGGTCAACGCCACCCGGCGCGGGGAGGTCGAGGGCCCCAGCGCCTGGGACGGTTATGCCGCGACCGCCGTCAGCGAGGCGGGGCTCCGGGCCCAGGCCACGGGCCGGCGCACGGCCGTCGAGATGATCGAGCGCCCCGCCTTCTACAACTGACGCCCCGTCTCCAGCTGACGCCCAGCGGGCCGGCCGTGACCTTACGGCCGGCCCGCTGTGGTCATGACGTCCGAGTCTCGTCCGGTGCGTCACCCGTGCGTCACAGCGGTCACATCTCCACACGCCTCCGTCACAGGTGTTCAACAGCCCCGGGCCGCCCTTCACTCAGCGTCGTTGACCGGGCACAGGCTGATGGAATGTGAGCAGGCGCGCCGTGGCTCCCCCGACGGCCCCACCGGGCCGTGACCGCGACGCCCTGCGGAAGGGCATAAGAGATGACCGACCGGAGGCTGTGGTCGTACAAGGAGATCGCCGCGCATATCGGTGTGCAGACCGACACCGTACGGTCCTATCGCAAGCACGGTCTGCTGCCGCCCCCCGATCATGTGGAGGGCGGCAAGCCGTATTGGTACGCGGATACGATCCGCTCCTGGGTGGTCCGCAGACCCGGCAACCGCCGCGCCCGGCGTGATGGCAAGGACTAAGCCGCCTCATTGAAGTCCGGTGCGGTTCGGGTGCGCCCCGAAGGGGCGCGGGCTGTGTCGATGTGCGGCTCCGCCGCGTGGGCGCGACCAGCCACGACGGCGGCGCGGACGATCGACGACAGGTCAGGGCACTTCCAGCGGAGCGCTTAGCGGTGCCGCCATGCCCGCGTGAGCCATTAGCGGCCCGTGCTCACCCGGTCCCGGTCCCGCGTCTTCTCCCCCTCTCCCCGAACCCCGTCCTCACCGTGAGGCCCGTCCTCACCGTGCGGTCCGCCGCCCTTGCCGCCGCACCGGCGACCGTCGGCCTCGCCGCCCGTGGCGGCATCCGTGGACTCCCCCTCGCTCAGCCCGAACCGGGTGTGCAGCCGGCGCAGCGGGCCCGGGGCCCACCAAGTGGCCCGGCCGGTCAGCTTCATCACCGCCGGCACCAGCAGCCCGCGCACCACCATCGCGTCCATCAGCACGGCCAGGGCGATACCCAGCCCCAGCATCTTGGTGTTGGTGACCCGCGAGGTGCCGATGCCCACCATCACCACGGCGAGGATCAGCGCCGCCGCCGTGATCAGGCCGCCGGTACGCCGCAGTCCGAACTCCACCGCCGCCTGATGGTCCCCGGAGCGGTCGTACTCCTCCTTGATCCGGGAGAGCAGGAAGACCCCGTAGTCCATGGAGAGCCCGAAGGCGACGCAGAACATCAGGACGGGCAGGGTGGTCTCGATATCGCCGGAGGTGGTGAAGGAGAGCGGACCGGACAGATGCCCGTCCTGGAAGACCCACACCACCGCGCCGAACATCGCGGTCAGACTGAGCGCGTTGAGCAGCACGGCCTGAATCGGTATCAGCACGCTGCCGGTGAGCAGGAAGACCAGCAGCAGGGTGACGGCGACGATAATGGCCGCGGCCCAGGGCAGCCGGTCGGCTATGGAGTCCTGGGTGTCCACCAGGACGGCGGCGGTGCCGGTCACCGAGGTGGTGAACGACGGCTCCTGGGCGCGGATCGTCCGCACCAGGTCCTGGCTGGCGGCGTCCACGGCCTCGCCCTTGGGCTGCACGGTGATCTCCGCCGAGCCATCGGACAGCCGCGCCGCCTCCGCCGGCCCCGGCTCGGCCACCCGCCGCCCGTCGGTGAACCGGCCCGCCGGGCTGTCCACCCGCAGCACCTGAGGGAGGGCGGAGACCTTGGCGCTGTAGTCGGCGAGGGCCTTGGCGCCGGTGCCGCCGCCTTCGGCGAGGACCTCCACCGCTCCCCCGGGACCGCCGGGGAACCCCTCCCGGATGTGCTGCTGCACCACATGGGACTCGGCGCTCGACGGCAGCTGACGGTCGTCCGCGGTGCCGAACTCCACCCTCAGGAACGGCAGTCCCAGCGCGACCAGACCGGCGACGGTGGCCAGCGCGAACACCGGGGCGCGCCGCATCACCAGCCGGGCGAGCCGGGCCCACCCCGCCCCCGGCTCACCGCCCCGGGCCGGGCGGCCGCGGCGCAGCAGCCGGGTGAGATCCAGTGCGTTGACCCGGTCGCCCAGGAGGATGAGCGCCGCGGGCAGGACCACCAGGGCGGCGGTGGCGGCGATCAGCACCACCGCGATCCCCGCATAGGCGAAGGAGCGCAGGAAGTACTGCGGGAAGACGAGCATGGCGGCGAGCGAGGCGGCGACCGTCAGCGCCGAGAAGAGCACGGTGCGCCCGGCGGTGCGCAGCGTGGCCGCGACGGCGGGCAGCTTCTCCGCGCCCCGGCCCAGCTCCTCGCGGAAGCGGCGCACGATGAACAGGGCATAGTCGATGGCGAGTCCCAGGCCGAGCGCGGTGGTCAGGTTCTGCGCGAAGACCGAGACATCGGTGAACTCGGTGAGCCCGCGCAGCACCGCGTCCGTGCCGAGGATCGCGATGATGCCGACGCCGAGCGGCAGCAGGGCGGCCACGGCGCTGCCGAAGACCATGACGAGCAGCACCAGGGTGATGGGCAGGGCGATCATCTCGGCCCGCAGCAGATCCTCCTGGATGGTGGACTGCAGCTCATGGCGGACCGCGACCATCCCGCCGACCCGCACCTCGACCGGGCCGTGGGCGCCCCGGTAGTGGGGCGCTATGCGCTCCAGCGCCTTGCCCGCTGCCGACTCGTCGCCCAGGATCCGCGCGGCGATGATCGCCTCGCCCCGGTCACGCGCCCGCAGCGAGGGCGCGCCGGTGGTCCAGTACGAGGTGACCCCGGTGACCGCCTTCTCGCCCGAGAGCTTCTTGGCCAGTGACCGGGCCTCGGCGGCGACGGCCGGATCGTCCACGGTCTTCTTACCGCTGTCGACGAGCAGGACCAGATTGGGCTGGGAGGCGGGGAAGCGCTTCTCCAACGCCTTGGTGGCATACGCGGACTCGGACGCGGGGTCCTCCCAGCCGCCGCTTCCCATCCGGTCGGCGACCCCGCTCCCGGCTACGACGGCCAGCGCGGTGAAGATCAAAGCGATCAGCAGGGACAGCCGAGGACGTGCCGTGACCAGGCGGGTCCACCCTCCGATCCGGTCCTCGGGTGGGCAGTTGACATCGGTCATGGCGCGGTGTCCCCTTCACCTGTGCCCCATGCCGCCACCACATGTCCGTAGGCAGCACGGGTCGCTGATTACCATGGACGGTAAACACGAGCGACCGCTCGCGTTTCTCAAGAATGCGAGCGGGCGCTCGTGTTTGTCAATCGAACACGGAGAGCCGGGGAAAACAGGTGAGCGAGAGCAAGGCGGACCAGCCCGACGAGACGGCGAAGCCGCGCCGCAGACAGGCGCGCGGCGAGCGCCGGATCCAGCAGCTGCTCGACGCCGCCGCCAGCGTCTTCTGCCGCGCCGGCTACACCTCCGCGAGCACCAACGCCATCGCCCGCGAGGCCGGGGTCTCCCCCGGCACGCTGTACCAGTTCTTCCCGAACAAGGAGGCCATCGCCGTCGAGCTCGGCGAGCGCCTCAACCGCCGGATGCTGGAGACCCACGGGGTGGTCTTCACCCTGCAGAACGCCGCGCTGCCGCTGCGCGAACTGCTCGACGCCGTCCTCGACCCGATGATCGAGTTCAACTGTGCGAACCCCGCCTTCCTGACCCTGCTCCAGTCCTCCGACGCGCCGGGCCACTTCCTCGAGGAGCACGCCGCCCTGCACGACTCGATCCAGGACCGCATCAGCGAGCTGATCGGCGTCCGCAACCCCGGCCTCTCCCCCGAGCGCCGCACCCACACCGCGAACATGGCGTTCGCCCTGTTCAAGGCCGGGCTGGGGCTGATCCTCGGCCATGAGGGCGCGGAACGGGAGGCGTACGTAGCGGAGTTGAAGACCGCCCTGTACGGCTACCTCGC
>NZ_JAAAYH010000418.1:0-7839 GCF_018035285.1 Streptomyces sp. MK37H
GATCTTCCGCCATCGGGGGCGGCGGAACTCACCGAGACCACCATCGTGGTCGGGCGCGGCCGGACGCGGCGAGGGGAGATATCCCCGCATCGGTACCCGTCCCGCTCCCCTCCCCCGCCGGGCGGTCACGGCCGGGCGCCCGCCGCTCACCCTCGGTGACCCTCGCCCGGTGCCCGCCCGGGGTGTGTGCGGCGGCCCCCGGCCCGGGCATAGCCTGGAAACAGGGCCTCGGGTCCGCGCGGGCACAGGTCCCGCCCGTACGAGGCCGGTGCGAGGCATCGATGGGTGCGGTGGCGACAGGCACCCCGACCGGGCGGCAGACAGTCAGGCTGCCGGCCGAGGTGACGAGTTTCGTGGGACGTCGGCATGAGGCGGCCGAGGTCAAGCGCATGCTGTCCGCGTCCCGCCTGGTCACCCTCACCGGGGTCGGCGGGGTCGGGAAGACCCGGCTGGCGCTGCGGGTCGCGGACGAGGCGCGCCGGGCCTTCCCCGACGGGGTCTGGCTGGCCGAACTCGCCGAACTGGACAACCCCACGCTGCTCGCCCAGGGCGTCACCGAGGCGCTGCAGATACGCGACCACTCCTCCCGCCCGGCGATGGACATCCTCGTCGACCATCTGCGGGACCGGCAGGCCCTGATCGTCCTCGACAACTGCGAACACCTGCTGGAGGAGTGCGCCCGGCTCGCCGACCGGCTGCTGCGCGCGGCCCCCCGGCTGCGGCTGCTGGCCACCAGCCGTCAGGCGCTGGGCACCGCCGGTGAGCAGAGCCTGGCCGTGCCCACCCTGGGGCTGCCGGACCCCGAGGGGCCGCGGCCGTCCCTCGCGACGCTCGCCCAGTGGGACGCGGTACGGCTGTTCGTCGAGCGGGCCGCGGCCATCGTGCCCGGGTTCGAGCTCAGCGAGGACAACCGGGACGAGGTGGAGCTGGTCTGCCGCCGGCTCGACGGCATCCCGCTGGGAATCGAGCTCGCGGTCGTACGGCTGCGCGCCCTGTCCGTCCAGCAGCTGCTGGACCGGCTCGACGACCGGTTCCGGCTGCTCACCACCGGCTCCCGCACGGTCCTCCCCCGCCACCAGACGCTGCGGGCGCTGATCGACTGGAGCTATGAGCTGTGCACCGAGCGGGAGCGGCTGCTGTGGGCCCGGGTCTCGGTGTTCGCCGGAAGCCTGGACCTGGAGGCGGCCGAGGCGGTCTGCTCGGACGAGGGCATCGACCGCGAGAAGATCCTGGACCTGGTGACCGAGCTGGTGGACAAGTCGGTGCTGCTCAGGGAGGAGCACCCGACGGCGGTGCGCTACCGGATGCTGGACACGCTGCGCCAGTACGGCCGTGAGCGGCTGGCCGCCTCCGGGGAGGAGGCCGTACGGCTGCGACGCCACCGCGACTACTACCGCGGGCTCGCCGCGGACGCGCGGGCGGCGCTCTTCGGACCGGCCCAGGTGCAGTGGTTCACCAGGCTCCACCTGGAGCACGCCAATCTGCGCACCGCCCTGGAGAGCTGCCTGACCGAGCCCGAGCAGACCGTATGCGGACTCGACATGGCCGCCGATCTGCTCTACCACTGGATCACCAGCTACTACCTCGGCGAGGGCCGCCGCTGGCTGGACCAGGCGCTCGCGGTGTGCACCGAACACGACGGGTCGCGGGCGCGGGCCCTGTGGACCAACAGCTGGCTGGCCATCATCCAGTCCGACATCGACGCCGCCGCGGCCATGCTCGATGAGAGCCGGTCCCTCGGCACCCGGCTGGGCCTGGAGCCGGTGCTCGCCTACGTCGCGCTCTACTCCGGCATGGTCGCCATGTACCGGGGCGAGACCCGGTCCGCGATCGCGCTCTACGAGGAGGCCGTGACCCGCCATCGCGCGACCGGCGATCCTGTGGGGCTGGCCCTGGCGCTCATCCGGCTCTCACTCGCCCACTCCTTCATCGGCGACTCGCCGCGCGCGATCGCCCTGGGTGAGGAGTCGCTCGAGGTGTGCGACGCGTACGGGGAGGGCTGGCACCGGGCCTACACGATGATGGCGCTCGGCGTGGACGTCTGGCGCCAGGGCGACACGGCCAGGGCGGCCGCCCTGGAGAAGGAGAGCCTCACGTTCAACCGCTCGCTGGACGACCCGCTGGGCATCGGGGTCAATCTGGAGGTGCTGGCCTGGATCGCGGCCACCGAACGGGACCACTCGCGGGCGGCCAGGCTGCTCGGCGCCCTGGGGACCCTCTGGCACGCCATCGGCGCCCCGCACTCCGGCTACGGGCACCTGGTCCACTACCACGAGGAGTGCGAGGCCGCGGTGCGGCGGGCCCTGGGTAAACCGGCCTTCAACGCGGCGTGCAGACAGGGCGCCCGGCTGTCCTACGCCGAGGCGCTGGAGTACGCGCTGAAGAACGAACTGCCCAGCGGGGACACGCCGGCGGGCGGGCGGCCGTCGCCGCTGACACCCCGGGAGTCCGAAATCGCGCGGCTGGTCGCGCAGGGGCTCAGCAACAAGGAGATCGCCTCGTCCCTGGTCATCGCCCAGCGCACGGCCGAGGGCCATATTGAGCACATTTTGAGCAAGCTGGGTTTCACCTCGCGTGCGCAGGTGGCGGTCTGGGTAGCGGAACAGCACCGCGCCGCCGAGGCCGATGGCGAACGCCCGCCGGAGGATACGGTCTGAAGGCCGTGCCGACATTCTCAAGGGACAAGGGGCGGAATTCTATTCGAGACCGGAGCAGGTGTCCCGGAAGTTTTCACAACCCCCACGAAAATCCTCGCCCGCCCCGGCTTCGAGAGATCATGCGTCAGGCTCGAGGGACGAGCCGCAACGGCCGTGTCAGTGCGTCGACGCGGCCCACGCGACCGAGGAGGTCCCGCCGTGACTGTTGCCGCAGTCGGCAATACCGGTGATGCCATGGAGCTTTTCCGTGGCACCGCCCACAGCCCGTCGTTCTTCGCGCTCAACCGCGCCGGGGTCACGGGTGGCGGACAGGAGCTCGTGGACTTCTGCATCCCCTGCAATCCGTACTTCCCCACCCCCGCGATGTTCGCCGTGATGGCGGTCAGGCTGCGGGACATCCTCACCTACTACCCGAGCTCCGCGGAGACCATCACCGCCGAACTGGCCGATGTGCTCGGGCTGCAGCCGCAGACCATGGCGATGGGCAACGGCTCGACCGAGCTCATCACCTGGATCGACCATCTGCTGGTGAAGGAAAGCCTGGCGGTGCCGATTCCCACCTTCGGCCGCTGGACCGACCAGCCGATGGAGACCGGCAAACGGGTCGATATGTTCCAGCTCCCGGAAATGAGCGGATTCGCGCTCGACCCCAACGCCTTCGTCAACTTCGTACGCTCCCGGGGCTCCCGGGTCGCCGTGATCTGCAATCCCAACAACCCCGACGGCGGGCTGGTGCCCCGCCAGGCCCTCATCGGCATCATGGACGCCCTGGCCGACCTCGACCTGATCGTGATCGACGAGTCCTTCCTGGAGTTCGCGGACGCCGAGGCGTATCCGAGCGTCGTGGACGAGGCCATCCTGCGCCCGAATGTGATCGTGCTGCGCAGCCTCGGCAAGAACTTCGGGCTGCACGGGGTGCGCTTCGGCTATCTGGTGGCCAATCCGTCGCTCGCCGTGCAGATCCGCTCCCGGCTGCCGAAGTGGAACCTCAACTCCTTCGCCGAGGTCATCGTCTTCATGCTGAAGCGGTACCGGCAGGAGTACGTGGAGAGCCTGCGCATGCTCAGCCGCGACCGGCAGCAGATGACCACCCAGCTGGCCGGGCTGCCCGGGATGACGGTCTACCCCTCCCAGGGCAACTTCGTCTTCGTCAAGCTGCCGGCCGGGACGGACGGCGGCTGGGTCCGTGACCAACTGCTGTCCCAGCACGGTGTGCTGGTGCGCGAATGCGGCAACAAGCTGGGCAGCAGCAGCCAGTTCATGCGGTTGGTGGTGCGGTCCCAGCCGGATGTGCAGCGATTGCTGACCGGGCTGAGCACGGTGCTGTACGGGACGTCCTTCTACGCCCCGCAGGTCGGCTGGGACCAGCAGCCGTCGCTGCCCTCGGGGTACGCGGGCTCCTCGGGGTCCATGGGGGCCCTGGGATCCGCCCCCTCGCAGGCGCAGTTCATGGACTACTCCTACCAGCAGCCGCCCCAGCTGCCCGCGGCGCCGATGGCGCAGGAGCCGCAGCCGATGTACTCGGCGGGCGCGCTTCCGGCCCCGCAGGGCGTCGCCGGCGACCTGTACGGGCAGGCGTCCTTCGCGGGCGCGGGCACGGGCGCCTCGCCGGGGTACGTCCAGCAGCAGCCGCTCCCGGAGCTGTCACCCGCGTATGTCGCCACGCCCCCGGCCCAGCCGCCCCTGTACCAGGCCCCGGCCGCGCTGCCGCAGCCCCAGATGGTCCAGGCCCCGCAGCCGCAGATCCCGCAGCAGGTGCCTGCGCAGCAGTTCCAGACCGCGCCGTTGCAGCCGGCCCAGAGCCAGGCGCCGCAGGGCCAGGCGCCGTTGATGCAGATGGCGCCCCAGCCGCAGAGCGCGCAGTACCAGGGCGCCCAGGCGCAGACCTCCCAGATGCCGATGGCCCAGGTCCAGGCTGCCCAGGGGCAGGCGACGGCGGCGTACGCCCAGACCCGGCCCGAGGAGACGACGATCGACCAGATCCCGGTCTACGGGCAGCAGGACACGGGATTACCCGAGCCGTCGCCGATGGAGCGGACGCAGGCCATGACCTACGACCCCGCCGAGCTGAGGGCCGCGGCCGCGGCCCCGGTCGTCCCCCTCAGCGAGCAGGACGACGACCCGACCGGCCAGACCCCGGCGCTGCAGCGCTATCCGCGCCCCGCGGCATACCTCCAGGACGACTCGACCGCATGACCGGGCTCCGCTCCCGAGGTCATGACCGACGCATCCGGTCGTCGCACGGCCAGGCCGGGGACACCCCGGCCGTCGCGCACACCGCGATGTGCAGCAGCAGGGGATGGGTGTACGGCTCCCCGTCGCCCGGCCAGTGCACCACACCGGGCTCCTCACTCCCCGTGGGGCCGGTCCGCCGCCCGGGCGGGCCGGTCACCATGGCGCCGACCGCGTAGACGGCCGGTGCGGGCCAGTCGACGCCGACGTCCGAATGGGGCGGCACGATCCACCACCAGCACCCGGCGCCGGTGAGCACACATCCCGCCCGGGGCAGCAGGGCCATCACCCCGGGGCCGTGCCGCTCGGCGATCCCCACCGCGTCGTAGGCCCGGTCCGTCCGCAGCCTCGAGGGCAGTTGAAGGCGGTGACGGCCGGACAGCGCACGGAATCCACGCCGGCCGAACCGGCCGCGGACGAGGCCGGTCAGCGCACCGGCGAAGGCGTACGTCATCTAGGGGCACTTCACAGAGGTCGGGCCGATGGTGCCTGCGGTCGCCGCGGCGAAGCGCGGTAACGGGATCATGCCGCAACTATGCGCACCGCCGGGGACACTTGGCAAGAGGCACTCTGAATTGTGCAGAGTCGTCAGTGCAATGTGCCCCTTCCGCACTGGCCATGGCACACTGCGAACATCAGCGTTGGGGAGGTCAGGGAGGGATTCAGGTGAGCGAACCGCGGTCGGCGCCGACCGTGGGTCAGGTCGTCCTCGGCAAGAGGCTGCAGGATCTGCGGGAGAAGGCGGGATTAAAGCGGGACGAGGCTTCCAAGGTGCTGCGGGTGGCGCCCGCCACCATCCGCCGCATGGAGACCGCCGAGGTCGCGCTGAAGGTCCCGTATGTGCAGCTGCTGCTGGACGCCTACGGGATCACCGGTGAGGAGCTCGACTCGTTCATCACCCTGACCGAGGAGGCCAACAAGCCCGGCTGGTGGCAGCGGTTCCACGACATCCTGCCGGACTGGTTCAGCGTCCACGTCAGCCTGGAGGGCGCGGCCGAGATGATCCGGGCGTACGAGCCGCACTTCGTACCCGGATTGCTCCAGACCGAGGACTACGCCCGCGCGGTCATGCAGACCGGCGCCGTCGGCCGGGCCGGTCCCCGGCAGGCGGAGCGCCATGTGGCGCTGCGCATGGAGCGGCAGGGCCTGCTCACCCGGCGGGATCCGCCCCGGCTGTGGGTGGTGATGGACGAGACGGTGCTGCGCCGGCGGGTGGGTTCGGCGGCGGTGATGCGGCAGCAGGTCGACCGGCTGCTGGAGGCCGTGGAGATGCCGCACATCACGCTGCAGATCTCGGAGTTCTCCTCTGGGCACCATCCGGGCACCTATGGGCCCTTCGTCCTCTTCCGCTTCGCTGTACCCGAACTGCCGGACATGGTCTACGTCGAGTACCTGACCGGCGCCGTCTACCTGGATGAACGCATCGAGGTGGCCTCCCATCTGGAGGCCATGGACCGCATGGCGGCCCAGGCGGCAACCGCACGACGCACAAAGGAAATCCTCCGGGATTTCCGCAAGGAGCTCTGATCGGAATGGATCGCATTCACAACGGCATGCGCGCGAGCGACCTCGGCAGTGAGGGCTGGCACAAGCCGTGGAGCGGTGGCAACGGCGGCAACTGCGTCGAAGCCATGAAGCTGGACGACGGCCGGGTCGCGATCCGCCAGTCGACCGATCCGGACGGTCCGGCGCTGATCTACACCCGCAGCGAGATCATCGCGTTCATCCAGGGCGCCAAGGCGGGCGAGGCGGACTTCCTCGTCTGCTGAACCGCCTCCCGTGCGCCGACGGCCGCTGGGCCGTCGGCGTCGGCGCGGCGTCGGTGTGCCGTTACGTGGCGTCGGCCGCCAGTGCCCGCAGCAGGCCGATGGTCAGCGCGGTGCGGGCGGGGATCGGGGCGAGCACGGTGTGTTCGTGGCGGGCGTGGGCGCCGGAGCCGAGGGCACCGAGCCCGTCGAGGACCGGACGGCCGAGCGCGGAGACGAAGTTGCCGTCGCTGGCACCGCCGACCGCGGTCTCCTCCAGCTCCCAGCCGTGTTCCGCGGCGATCGCGTGGGCCTGCTCGAACAGCCGGCGGGACGGATCGCCCGGAACCATCGGCGGACGGTTCCACTCACCGGTGACGGTCAGCCGCACCCGCTGGTCGGAGGGGGCGAGGGCGTGCAGCGCGGCGTCGATCCGCTTCATCTCCTCCGGTGCGGCGATCCGGATGTCGATGCCGCAACTCGCCTGTGCGGCGATCACATTGCGCCCCGTACCGCCGCTGATCAGCCCCACGTTCACCGTGGTCCCCCGCTCCGGGGCACTGAGCGCGGCGATCTGCGGGACGACCTCGGCCAGCGCGTGGATGGCGCTCGCGCCCGCGAACGGGTCGAGACCCGCGTGCGATTCGATGCCGTGGGCCGTCACATCGAACAGCCCGACGCCCTTGCGGGAGGTCTTGAGCGCACCGTCCAGCGACGCCTCGAAGACCAGCGTCGCCAGGACGTCCTCGCTGAGCCGCTCGATATGGCGCCGGGAGGCGGGGCTGCCGATCTCCTCGTCGCCGTTGAGCAGCAGCCGCACCGAGGGGTGGGGAAGCTCCAGCTCGCGCAGCAGCCGCAGGGTCCAGACGGCCTGCACCAGGCCCGTCTTCATGTCGAAGACACCGGGGCCGCTCGCCCGGCCGTCCTCGACCTCGAAGGGCCATTCGGCGAGCGTTCCGGCCGGCCACACCGTGTCGTAGTGGCACAGCATCAGCACGGTGCCGGGGGCCGTGCCGCGATAGGTCAGGGCGAGCACATCGCCGTGCGGTCCGCAGTCGTGGCGCTCGGTTCCGTCCGGCTCGCCGAGCCGGTCGACGACCCAGCCGCTGATCGTGGCCAGTCCCGCGTCCAGCAGCCGCTTGTCGTTGCTCGGCGTCTCCAGCTCCACCAGCGTCCGTAGGTCTTCGATCATCTCGGGCAGCGCC
>NZ_JAAAYH010000419.1:0-7781 GCF_018035285.1 Streptomyces sp. MK37H
ATGTGCGACTGATCGCCGCTCCGATGTGGGAATTCGGTGTCGACCAGGGAGTGCGGCAGTTCGCCGAGCTCGGCGTCGCGCTGGTGCTGTCCACCCTGATCGGGCTCGAGAGGGCGGTACAGCAGAAGAGCGCCGGGCTGCGCACCCACACCCTGGTGGGCGTGGGCAGCGCGCTGTTCATGCAGGTCTCCCAGTACGGCTTCGCCGATGTGCTGTTGCGCGACCACGTCGGCCTCGACCCCTCACGAGTGGCGGCGCAGATCGTCTCCGGTATCGGCTTCATCGGCGGCGGCCTGATCTTCGTCCGGCGCGATGCCGTCCACGGGCTGACCACCGCGGCGACCATCTGGCTCACCTGTGCGGTGGGCATGGCCTGTGGCGGCGGTCTGGCCCTGCTGGCCACCGCGGCCACCGCGGTGCACTTCCTGGTGATCCGGGGCTATCCGCTGCTCACCCGGCGGCTGCCGGCCCTCTGGTCGGCCGAACGGGTGGAGCTGCAGCTTTCCTACCGGGTGGGCGCCGGGCTGCTGCCGCGCGTGCTGGAGCTGTGCACGGGCGCTGGGTACAAGGTGCTGCGGGTCCGGGTGGACCGGGCGCCGTGGAAGGGCCGTAACCGCACCGCCCGGGTCGTCCGGGCCGAGGAGGAGGCCCGGCCCTCCGATACCGGCGTCGCCGAGGTGCAGCTCGCCCTCGAGGGCACCGGGGACGTCCTCCGGCTGGTCGGGGCGATCACCGAGCTGGACGGCGTCCTCGGCGCCGACGCGGGGCGGGACCTGGACTCGGACGAATGAGCTCCCGTGCGGAGCCGGCCCCGCACGCCGCGCGTGGAGCGGCCGGCCGGCGGTCCGGCCCGCTCGTCCATCGACGGAGGTGCCGCGGTGGCCGGGCCTGTCCGTGTCCGCCGGCGGGAACCGGGTGCCGGTGCACGACGGCCGACCGGTACATCACCCGACACGTCACCGAGCGCGCCGGGCGGTGGCACGCTCACCATGATCTGTGCCGACGGCAACCGGCAGATGTCCGTCGGCGGCGACAGCCATATGGAACACCTCGCAGAGGCAATGGGGTCAGTTGACCGGCAGTTTGTTGTTCTCCCGTCGGGAGGCTGTGCCGAGCAATGTACGTGCGACGCCTTCCAGCGATCCGAGCAGCGGGTTGGGGTCGTCAGCGCGCGTGATGAGCACGACCTCGCAGGGATCGATGTCGATGACGGGCACCACGGCGATGTCCTCGCGCACAGCAGCGCGTCGATCGCCGGCAGGGAAGATCGCGACACAGTGGCCGGTGGCGATGAGTTCCAGCTTGTCCTCGTAGCTGTCGTCGATCGCGGGCGGGGGTGGTGCCGGGCGGTCGCCGACCGGCTTGGGCGTGCTCCAGACAACCGGAGTGCTGACGCAGGCCACCAGTTCCTCGTCCGACAGAGCCCGCAGGCTGACGGTTTTCTCGTTCGCCAGATGATGGCTCGCCGACGTGACGAGTACCCGCGACTCCTCATGGAGCTTGGTCACCCGGAAGCCGTCCGTGGGGAAGGGCAGGGGCCCGTACGCGACGAGGGCGTCGACCCGCCCCTCGGCGAGGGCGCGGGTGTCCCGCCAGTCGAGGTGCCGGGTGCGGATCTGGCCGTCGGGGTGCCGGCGGCGCAGTTCCTGCACACAGGCGGTGATGACCAGTCCTTCGGCGCAGCCGATGGTGACGGCACGGGGCTGGACGGCGGCTCTGGCCGTGCGAGCGGCTTGCTCGGCCTCTTGGAGCAGTATCCGGGCCCTGGGAAGGAATGCCCGACCGGCGTCGGTGAGGCTGCTGCCCTGCGGCGAGCGGTCGAGAAGCCGGACACCGAGCTGAGCCTCCAGTCGCTGGATCTGGCGGCTCAGCGACGGCTGCGCCAGGTGCAGTCTGGTGGCGGCCCGGCCGAAGTTGCCGTACTCCGCCACGACCGTGAAATAGCGCACGAGCCGCAGATCGACGTCCATTCGCCCAGGGTACGTCGCGCGTCGTCATGCGCCTGGGGCATGGCGGCATACGGAACAGGTCTTGGACAGGGGGTGCGGGTGGATATTTGGCTTGCGGGCATGACCACTTATGACGGCAAGAAGATCGTGATCACGGGCGGAAGCAGCGGAATTGGCCTGACTACGGCCCGGTTGTTCGCGGACGGTGGGGCGCACGTACTGATCACCGGCCGCACCCGACCCACCCTGGACGCCGCGCTGGAGCAGTTGGGGGACAAGGCGGTCGCCGTCCGCAGCGACGCCGCGTCCCTGAAGGACATCAAGGCGCTGGCCGGCACGGTCCAGGAGCGGTTCGGCGCGGTGGACGCGCTGTTCGTCAACGCCGGCGTCACCGCGTCCGCGCCGTTCGACTCGACGACGGAGGAGATGTACGACGCGCTGTTCGGCATCAACGCCAAGGGCCCGTACTTCACGGTGCAGGCGTTGGCGCCGCTGTTGCGCGAGGGAAGCGGAGTGGTCCTCACCACGTCGGTGGTGAACGTCCTGGGCCTTGACGCGCTCAGTGTCTACTCGGCGAGCAAGGCAGCCCTGCGGTCGATGACGCGCACCCTGGCCCGCGAACTGCTGCCGCGCAAGGTGCGCGTCAATGCCGTGAGCCCCGGCCCGATCGACTCGGGCATCCTGGACCGCTCCTTGCCCGCCGACGTCGTCGAGACGATGAAGGACACCTACCGGAGCACCAACCCGATGCAGCGGCTGGGGAGGTCCGAGGAAGTGGCCGCCGCGGTGGCGTACTTGGCGTTCGGTGCGACCTACTCGACGGGAACCGAATTCTCTGTCGACGGAGGGGCTTCGCAACTCTAGGTGCTCTGACCGCATAGGTCCGCCGGGTCGTTCAGGCCCTGGTGGCGAGGGGGCGTCCACCCCAGCGGATGCTCTTCTTGCTGCGGATGCGGGCGCGTTCCTTGCGTTCGGCGGCCAGGACGCCCGGGCGGCGCGGATCGAGCATCTCGGCGGTGCGGGGTTGCAGGGTCATCGCCTTGCTCTGCCCGCCGCGTTCGGCGTGCCGGTCGACCACGCCGCGTGCTACCGCAGTGGGTCACCACACCACCGGCGGAGCGCGCGGCGCAGCGCGTCGACGTCGGAGGTGTCCGGATCGCGGTCGGCGGCCCAGGCGACGTAACCATCCGGGCGCACCAGCAGCGCGGCCGGCCCGGCCGAGCGGTGCGGGGGGCGTACGTCGACGCGGTCGGTCCAGCCGTCCACGGCGGCGCGCAACGTGGCCGAGCCGACCGCACCGAACAGCACCGGCCGGGGCAGGCGCATGGCGTCCTCGAGTTCGAGCGCGTCCGGTACGTGCCCGCCGGTCAAGGGATGCGCCCCCGCGCCCATCTCGTAACGGATGTCCAGGCCCTGCACCATGCTCACCAGCCGCTCGGTCATTCCCGTGGCCGGGATCAGCTCGCCGAACAGCTCGCGCATCGCACGGCTGTGCGCGTCGGGCCGCATGATCGCTATCTGCGCGCGAGTGTTCGCCAGCACGCGCGCGGCTACCGGATGCCGCTCGGTGGTATAGGTGTCCAGCAGTCCGTCCGGCGCCCAGCCCTGGACCGTGGCGGCCAGCTTCCACCCCAGGTTGGCGGCGTCCTGCAGCCCCAGGTTCAGCCCCTGGCCGCCGAACGGGGGATGCACATGGGCCGCATCGCCGGCCAGCAGTACCCGGCCCTTTCGGTAGGTGGCGGCCTGACGGGTGTTGTCGGTGAACCGCGTCGCGGCCTGGATCGCGGTGATGCCCACGTCCCTGCCGCTGACGTGGCGCAGGTTGTCCTGCAACTCGGCCACGGTGATCTCCGCGTCCCGGTTGGCGGGTGGGCCGTCGAATGCCACGGTCAGCAGCCGGCCGGCCCTCGGCCCGTGTGCGCACAGGCCGGTGCCGGTGAGGTTCCAGCCGAGGGGCAGCCGCTCGGGGGCGTCCAGGGTGACGATGGCCTGGTACCCGGTGGTCAGCGGTTCGGTGCCGGGGAAGTCGAATCCGGCCAGCTTGCGGACCGTGCTCCGGCCGCCGTCGCAGCCGACCAGGTAGCCGCCGCGGACGCGGACCTCCTCTCCGTCGCCGGTCGCGGCCCGAACGGTGACTCCCTCCGCGTCCTGGGTGAAGCCCATGATCGCGTGGCCGCGCAGCACCTGTACGCCGAGTTCCGCCACCCACGCGCCGAGGAGACGCTCCAGGGTCTGCTGCGGCATGACCGTGCCGGCCGGCACGTCGAGTTCCGGCCCGGGGTGCAGGAAGAGCCCGGCGAAGTGCCCGTTGAAGCGGCTCGGCGGGCGGGCCCCGGTGTCCCCGCCGGCCGCGGCGGGTTCGGCGCTCCGGCCGCCGGCGAATGCGGCGAAACCGTCGCCGTGCTGTGCCGATTCCGCCTCCAGCCGGGCGCGTAGCCCGCGCCGGGCGAGCAGCTGGGTGCTGCGACCGTTGATCCCGCCCGCCTTGATCGCCTGGCTCGGCTCGGTCAGCCGCTCCAGCAGGGTCACGGACACGCCGGCCAGCCGCAGCTCCGCTGCCAGCAGTAAGCCGACCGGACCACCGCCGGCCACCACTACGTCAGTGTTCATGATGACCATACTGAGCTAAGTATTGAGTCGAGTCAAAATTTGAGTCTGGTATGGTTCGGGCATGCCATCAGGGTTGCGTGAGCGCAAGAAGCGGGAAGCCAGGCGGCGAATCTCCGACGTCGCCACGGCCCTGTTCATCGAACGCGGATTCGACAATGTCACGGTGGCGGAGGTCGCGGAGGTCGCCGGGTTTTCCAAGGTGACCGTGTTCAACTACTTCCCGCGCAAGGAGGACATGTTCCTGGACCTCCAGGCCGAGGCGGAGGAACTGCTCGTCGGCGCGATCCGCGGGCGTCCGCAGGGTCAGCCGGTGGCCGAGGCGGTGCGGGCGCTGATGCACCGGCTGCTCGTCGAGAAGCATCCGCTGTCCGGAGCGCTGCCCCAGATGGCGGTGTTCGGGCGGGTGGTCGCGGACAGCCCCGCGCTGTGCTCCCGCGCCCGGGAACAGCGGGACGAACTCGCCGCGACGGTGGCCACCCTCGTCGCCGAGGAGACCGGCGACCCCGCCGGCGCCACCCTGATCGGCGGCCTCCTGCTGACCACAGTGTCCACAGCGGTGACCACGCCGATCGGGCGGCTGGTCGCCGGCCATGCGGCCGCCGAGGTGGCCGCGGACCAGCCCGGCGTCATCGACCACGCCTTCGACCTGCTGGTCAACGGGATCGGCGACGTCGGCGCACGGTAATCGCGCGGCCCGCCGATACGGGCGTCGCCGAGGCGCGGTTCGCCCTCAGGGTCTGGCACTCCGCCAAGGCGCCCTCCGGGAGGGGCGCGGCGCGCCCTTGGCTCAGAGCGCCCGCGCCCGGAGGCGGCGCAGCATCCGCGCGTCGTCGAACCCCACGTCCCGCGCCGCGGCCGCCACCGTCGAGCCCTGGCCGATCAGATGCTCCGCGCGCTCCAGCCGCAGCGTCTGCTGATAGCGCAGCGGGGTGAGCCCGCCGGTGGCGCGGGTGAACAGCCGGGTGAGGGTGCGTTCGCTGACCCCGGCCCCGACGGCCAGCCGCGCCAGCGACAGCGGTTCGGTGAACCGCGTGTCGATGACGTCCTGGACCCGGTGGACCACGTCGTCCAGATGGGAGCGGTGCCGCAGCATGGCGCTGGTCTGCGGTTCATCGCCGTTGCGGCGGGCGTAGACGACCATGTTCCGGGCCACCTGGGCGGCGAGCGCCGGTCCGTGCCGCACGGCCAGCAGATGCAGCGCCAGATCGATACCGCTGGCGATGCCCGCCGAGGTCACGACCCGGTCGTCGGTGGTGAACAGCACATCCCGTACCACCGTCGCCCGGGGGTGCCGGGCCGTCAGTTCGTCCTGCAGCTCATGGTGGGTGGTGCACCGGCGGCCGTCCAGCAGCCCCGCCCGGCCCAGCGCCAGCGCCCCGGCGCATACGCTGGCCACGGTGCCCCCGGCCGCGTGGTGGGCGCACAGCCGCTCCAGCGACTCCGGGCCGGGAGCCCGGCCGTCGTACGGTGGTGAGATCCGCCAGCCCGGCACCACGACCAGGTCGTCCGGGCCCGTCGTGGGCCACTCGGTCCGCGCGTTCAGCGTCAGACCCTGGGCGCTCGGTACCAGCTCCCGCTCGGCCACATAGCCGAGCTCGTAGGGCAGCCCGAGATCCGCCGCCGTGCCGAAGACCTGCGCCGGTCCGGCCAGGTCGAGCAGATGGACCCCGGGCACCAGCACGAACACCACCCGGCTCATACCGTCGAGGCTCCCGACTCCGCCTCCAGCTCGGCCACCGTGGCGATCCGGGCGAACCGGTCGCGCAGCACCGCCTCCGTGCGCTCCACGATCGCCTCGGCGCTCAACGCGCCGATCGGGTGGGTCGTGGTGGCGTCGGTGACGAACACGACCTCGTACCCCAGATCGCTGCCGACCCGGGCGGTGGTCTCCACGCACTGCTCGGTGCGGATCCCGCAGACCACCAGCTCGCGCACGCCCGCCTCGGTCAGCAGCTGCTGGAGCCGCGTGGTGGTGAAGGCGTTGTGGGCGGTCTTGTGGAGGACCGGCTCACCCGGAGCCGGCCGCTCCAGCTCCTCCAGCAGCCGGATCCGCCCCTGCTCCGGGTCGAACGCGCCCCCGCTGCCGGGTTCGGTGTGCAGCACCCAGATCACCTGGTCCCCCTCGGCACGGGCGAGGCGGACCAGCCGGTTCACCGGATCGGCGATCTTCGGGTTGGCGATCCGCTCCCAGGACGGGAGGGCGCGGAAGGATTCCTGGACATCGATGACGATCAGCGCTCGCTTCATGGTCCCCAGTCTGGCCAGGGACGAACGCCCTCGGCGAGGCACGATCGGGGCCGGTGGCGGAACGATCCGGTCAGCATCGGCGTCACCTGGCGCGAGTCCGGCTCAGTACGAGTAGAAGCCCGAGCCCGTCTTGCGGCCCATCCGGCCCGCGTCCACCATCCGCAGCAGCAGCGGGGGAGCGGCGTACAGCGGCTCCTTGTACTCCTCGTACATCGAGTCGGCGATCGCCGCGATGGTGTCCAGGCCGATCAGATCGGACAGCTTCAGCGGGCCCATCGGATGGGCGCAGCCCAGCTCCATGCCGTTGTCGATGTCCTCGCGGCTGGCGATCCCGGACTCGAACATCCGGATGGCGGACAGCAGATAAGGGATGAGCAGCGCGTTGACCACGAACCCCGCGCGGTCCTGGGCGCGGATGGCGTGCTTGCCCAGGATGTCGCCGACCAGCGCCTCGGAGCGCTTGATGGTCTCGTCACCGGTGGTGAGCGCCGGGATCAGCTCCACCAGCGCCTGCACCGGCGCCGGGTTGAAGAAGTGGATGCCGATCACCTGGTCCGGGCGGGAGGTGGCGACGGCCAGCTTGACCAGCGGGATGGAGGAGGTGTTGGAGGCGAGGATCGCGTCCGGGCGGGTCACCACCTGGTCGAGGACCTGGAAGATCTCCGTCTTGACCTGCTCGTTCTCGACGACCGCCTCGATCACCAGATCACGGTCGGCGAATTCCCCCAGATCGGTGGTGAAGCTCAGCCGGTCCAGCGTCGCGTCGCGCTGCTCCTCGGTGATCTTGCCGCGCTCCGCGGCCTTCCCGAGGGAGTTGGTCAGCCGGGTACGCCCTATCTCCAGGGCCTCGCCCGTGGTCTCCGCGACCATGACGTCCAGGCCGGATCGGGCGCACACCTCCGCGATGCCCGCACCCATCTGGCCACAGCCCACCACTCCGACGCGTTCGATGTCGGTCACATCGTGCCTTTCGCT